>JAPHUJ010000129.1 GCA_026193735.1 Sulfurovum sp. | reverse complement strand
CTTTGGAAGTGTTGTAAGGCAGCACATCATCATAGGTTCCATGTGTGCACAGCCAGTTTGAAGCTTTTACCTCAGGATTCATCTCTTCCAACAGATTCTGGACATCGTAGATGTAGCCGCTTACTGCTATGTACCCTGCGAGTACTTTCTTATATCTGGCACCAAACTCAAAAGTCAAAAGTGCACCTTGTGAAAATCCAAATAAAAAGCTCTCATGAGCGTTGAACGCTTCTTCAAATAATCTATCTAATGTATCTGCAAGGATGGAACTGGAGTATATGATACCTTCTAGTTGATTTGGAGGCAAGTCATACCAGGAAAAGCCTCCATAGTACTCAAATGGTGCATCAAATAGAAGATAGTTCATGTCATCAAGATTTAAATAGGGTGGTAAAAAAGTAAATCCCTGAGATGAGTCTCCACGACCATGAAGTATGATCATCAACTTTTTCGAGGGTACTTTCGAGGGGATAAAAATGTTGTTTAGGGTTAAGTTCTTCATCACTTATTATACAAGATTTATATTATAGTATTAATCATTTGGATATACTCTCAAAGATAGAATATAAGGAACATTATGGCTACCAAAGCAACCATATACAAAGCGTTACTAAACATTGCAAATATGGACAAGCATTATTATGCAGAGCATAATCTAACGATGGCTCAACATCCTTCAGAAACTGACTTGCGTCTCATGATACGATTGGTGGCCTTCATACTCAATGCCAATGAAGACTTGGAATTTTGTAAAGGCATATCGCAAGATGATGAACCTGATCTATGGCAAAAGTCTTTAGGCGGTGACATCGAACTATGGATAGATTTGGGTCAACCTGATGAAAAACGTATCAAAAAGGCTTGTGGCCGTTCTGAGAAGGTGATCATATACACGTATCAGGAAGGTATGGCGACATCTTGGTGGAAACAAATAGAAACATCTCTTACACGTTTTTCCAACCTTAAAGTGGTGCATCTCGATATCGATGGGAATATAGAGCTACTTGCAAAACGTGCAATGTCTCTACAGGCAAATGTCTCTGATAATGAGCTTACTCTGATAGATGAAGAACACAGTATAGTGGTGAGAGAAAAGATTTGGATGGATAGTAAGGCATGAGTTCTAAATAATCAGGCTTCATCATCTCAGTGTCCTTCAGCATGAGAATAATCACAGTATGGCTTATTTTTATAATGACTATAACGGCAGAGATAAGAGGGGGATTCGGCAGTTAAGTCTTTCATCTTCTCACCTTTGTACAAATGCAATATCATTTGTTTTACTTCCAATAACTCATTTTTGAGTACGGTTATATTATTTTTTATTACAATGTCTTTTGTGAAAGTGAATGTACAAGAATTTTGATCAACTTCCTATCTGTACATCTATCATTTTCTTGGCAGTAAGTATCTGTTCCTTATACCATTTGGTTGACTCTATCTGAGGAAAGACATCTTCCATGATATCCAGAGGTGTATTGTCCCACTCTTTGGTATTCTTTGCAAAGTTCCAGTCCAGTTCTTTGAGTACGTAAGAAAATATCTGGTTGATGATCTTGTAATCAGTTTCATCTTCCTGTTTCTCATTCTGTAAGATACTTTTTACAAGTTGTTTTCGTGTTTCTCTGTCGTAGTGGGCTTTAAGTGTTTCTATAATTTCTGTTTTTTTCATGTTTCTTATCCATATTTATTTCATAGTAGTTTAGCATAAAATAATGCACACATAATGCACACGTTTATTTTATACTCTCTCGTTTCGCTTTTTAAAAGGAGATAGTATGTACAGTCATTTTATCCATTTCGGGGAACTTTACCGTTATTTGGAAGAACAGCCTTCTACAGAAGACTTTTTACATCATCGTATTAAGGATGGATATAAAAATTTTTCAAAAGAAGAGTTTCTTCGCACTGTACGTTATCTTGCTCTGGCTTTTTATCAAAAAGGCTGGAAAGGCAAGCAGGTAGCTGTAGCGATCTCATCTTCACCTTATTGGCTTATGCTTGACTATGCATTAATGCTCTGCGGCTCTGTCTCTGTACCTCTTTTTACCAATATATCTTCAAAAAATCTTCACTACCAGATATTAGATGCAACAATACATGCAGCCTTTATAGAAGACAAAGCACAAGAAAATATAATACATAGTGCAAGTAAAAATGTAGAGGTTATTTACCTGGGGGAACATATTCCTGGTTACCATACTTTGTCTGAGTTCGTTTCTCAGGGTAAAAATATAGATGAGGCAGTGCCTTCTGTTTTTGGAACACTTATTTATCAGATAACACCTGATGATATAGCGACCATTGTGTATACTTCCGGGACTTCCGGCATACCTAAAGGTGTGGAGCTTACCCATAGGAATCTTATCTCCCAGATACATGCTACAGCAAAGAATTATCATTTTTATAAAGAGACAGATATTGCTTTTTCTTTTTTGCCACTGGCACATATTTTTGAGCGTATGGTGATGCACTTTTATCTCTCTAGAGAGTTAAGTGTGTATTTCGCAGATAATGTAAAAAATGTAGGGCTACTACTTAAAGAGGTCAATCCTACAGTGATGACGGTGGTTCCAAGGTTGCTGGAAAAAGTCTTTTTCAAAATGAAACTTAAAGCCATGGAAGGAAACTTCATTAAAAAAAGGCTTGTAAGGTTTGCATTTTATCGTGCAACAAGTAAAGACCCATTTTCTAAAGATTCATTTCTTGATGCTATCTTAGACAAACTTGTGTACAGAAAACTCCGTGCTGCACTAGGGTCCAGAATTCCCACGCTGATTAGCGGGGGTGCAGCACTTTCAGATATGTTGTACAGGTTTTACCTGAACATCGGTATGCCTATCTATCAGGGCTATGGTCAAACAGAGTCCAGTCCTGTGATCTGTTCTAATACACCTCAATATAATAAAATAGGCACCTGCGGTAAAGCATTTCCGGGAGTGGAAGTCAAAATTTCAAATGAGGGTGAGTTACTAGCCAAGGGTGCGAATATAATGCATGGATATCATAATGATGTGAAAGCTACAAATGAAGCTATCGACAGTGATGGTTGGTTACATACAGGAGACTTGGCTTCTATGGATGATGAAGGCTACATAAGTATAACGGGACGTAAAGATGAACTGTTTAAAACTTCTACGGGTGAGTATGTATCTTCTGTGTACATAGAACAAGAGTTAGTGAGTAATGGCTGGTTTGAACATGCACTTATTGTGGGTGAAGGTAAACCTTATGTAGTGGCTTTACTTTTTGTGGAGCATGATTTTTTGGGACGTTTGGCAACACAGATGAAAAGTACACCTAGAAAAGCCCTGAAGTCAGAGAAGTTTAAAATGATGACAGAAAAGTTCATAGCCAAAATTAATACAAAACTAAATCACTGGGAAAAAGTACGATATTTTACAGTGATATCAGATCATCTCAAAATAGAAGAAGGGCAGTTAACCCCTTCTATGAAACTGGCAAAAAAACATTTGATGGAACAGTACAGTGAAGAAATAGCCAAAATGTATAAGGATCATGTATGAAAAAAGAGCGTATAGCCATTGTCTCTGCATTACGGACTCCTATGGCAAGAGCAGGTGGAAAGTTTCAAAAGATACAAGCCGATCAACTAGGTGCCATACTTTTTCGTGAACTGATGATGCGGTCTCTTGTTGGTGTAGATAAAGTAGACGAGGTCATCATCGGTAATGTGGCACAACCCATCCATGCGGCGAATATCGCAAGAGTCATCGCGTTGCGCGCAGGTTTTCCTGAAGCAACGCCTGCAATCACGGTACACCGTAACTGTGCTTCAGGTATGGAGTCCATCACTACAGCCGTCTCTCGCATATATGCAGGTGAGGGTAAGATCTATGTATGTGGCGGGGTAGAGTCTATGTCTAATATTCCATTGGTATACAGTGAAAAAATGACTGATCTTTTTTCCAAGCTCGCAGACTCTAAAACTGTTCTTGATAAAATGCGAACAATGCTTGGCTTTAAACCCTCTTTCATTAAGCCTGTTGTAGGACTTATGTCTGGTTTGACTGATCCTGTAAGTGGGCTTCTTATGGGAAGTACAGCAGAAGTGTTAGCACAGGATTTTGGCATCTCTAGAGAAGAGCAAGATGCTTTTGCATTACGCAGCCATCAAAAGGCACAAAAAGCTAAAGAGAGTGGGCGTTTTGCTTTGGAGAGTATGGCGATCGTGTATGATGAATACGAAGGAAAATACCTCGACTATGATGATGGGATAAGAGAGAGTCAAACCTTAGCCAAATTGGCAGTGTTAAGACCTTTCTTTGATAGAAAAAACGGGACAGTCACTGCGGGGAACTCCTCACAGATAACAGATGCAGCAGCAGGTGTCGTACTGATGAGCGAGAGCGAAGCGAAAGTACGTGGCTTGGAGCCTTTGGGGTATCTGCGTGACTATGCCTATGTAGGACTTGACCCTAAACGTATGGGACTTGGACCTGTGTTCGCTACGCATAAACTTTTTAAGCAAACAGGGCTTAGTATGGATGACATAGAGATCGTCGAAATTAACGAAGCATTTTCAGCACAGGTCATCGCCTGTGAGAAAGCCTTTGCCTCGCCAGAATTTGCAAAAACACATTTTGGCGAAGATAAAGCAGTGGGTGCCATAGACCCAGACATCCTCAATGTCAACGGCGGGGCTATAGCTTTAGGCCATCCTGTGGGAATGACAGGTACCAGACTGGTGTTGACCGTGTTGCATGAACTGAGACTTCGTAAACAACAACGAGGATTGGCAACCTTATGTATAGGTGGTGGGCAGGGTGCTGCACTGCTATTGGAGGTAAAGTGATGAATGATGTACAGATAAAATACTTTAACCGAACCATGGACGAAAGAGGCATTGCAACGTTGACTTTCGACACACCTGACTCTGAAGTCAATGTATTGTGTTTTGATGCACTCTATGAGTTGGAGCAACAGATCACCCAGATGCATGATAACATGAGCATCAAAGCACTTTTTATAGAGAGTGCCAAAGAACACATCTTCATAGCCGGTGCAGATATCAAAGAGATCAAAGCATTTAAAAATACCAGTGAAACAGTAGACAAGTTACGACACGGACAAGAGATATTTAACCAACTTGAAAACTTACCATTTCCTACAGTTGCCATAATAGACGGAGCATGTTTGGGCGGAGGCTTGGAACTTGCACTTGCCTGTGATTATCGTGTGGCTACCAATGATGCACATACTCGTATAGGGCTGGTTGAGGTGAGTTTAGGCATAATACCCGGTTTAGGTGGCACGCAAAGACTGCCACTTTTGGTAGGGTTTAGCAAATCCATAGAACTTATAACTGCATCCAAACGGCTTAAAGGGGACAAAGCACTCAGTTTAGGACTGGTAGATGCTTCTGTGCCCAGTGGGTATCTAGGTTTCAAGAAAGAGGAGTTTTCTAAAGAGATACTTGCAGGTACGCTTGAAGCTAAAGTCGCAAAACTACGTAAAGGTATTAGATGGTATGAAATGTTTGCACCTGTAAAGATGCTCATCGTGAAAATGGCAAGAAAAGAAGTGTTGAAGCAAACAGCAGGGCATTACCCTGCACCTCTTAAAGCCATAGATGTACTTGAAGAGACACTGACCATGTCTTTGGAAGAAGGGTTGAAAATAGAACTCGAAGTCTTTGAACCGCTTGCCACATCTCAGATATCTAAAAATCTCATAGAACTCTTTTTTACCTCTGAAAAATTGAAAAAAGAAAGTTTTTCAAAAGCAGAAGCAAAAGAGATAAAAAGTGCAGCAGTCATCGGTGTAGGTACGATGGGCTCTGGCATTGCATGGGTACTTGCATATAAAGACATTCCGGTTAGGGTGGGCGAAAGGAGTATGCACAGCATTGCACAAGCGATGGCAAAGATGATGCAGAGTTTTGAGCGTATCAAGAGAAGAGGGCGGCTAACAGACCGAGAGATAGGCTTGAAGATGGACAGAGTGACCTATACGATTGATATGCAAGGTTTAACGCAGACAGACATAGTCATTGAAGCAGTGAATGAAGACCCTGCTGTTAAAAAGAAAATATATGAAACTTTAGAAGCCACGGTTAGTGAGCATACCATCATCGCAACCAATACTTCTTCTTTGGAGATTACTGAGTTGGTTAAAGAGAGCTTTCATCCGGAACGTTTTGTAGGGATGCACTTTTTTAACCCTGTACAAAAGATGCCACTAGTAGAAGTCATCGCAGGTGAGAAGACAAGTGATGAGACCATTGCTACGGTGGTGAAGTTGGCTAAGAGGCTTAGTAAAATCCCTATAAAAGTAAGTGAATGTGCAGGATTTTTGGTCAATAGAATACTCATGCCTTACCTCAATGAGGCGGCCAAAATGTTTGATGAGGGTGAAAACATAGAACATATCGATGAGCTCTTAACCCATTTTGGTATGCCTATGGGTCCTTTTACCTTGGCAGATGAAGTAGGTATAGACATAGGTGAGAAAGTTTCAACCATACTCTATGAAGCATATGGAGAGCGTATGAAGCCCTCAAAAGTGCTTATGCAAATGACCCAAAATGAGTGGCTTGGCAAAAAAACGGGAACAGGTTTTTACACGCACAAAGGCAAAGATAAATTTCACAATGAACACATCCATGAATTACATACGAACCATGCTGTGTTAGATGACGCCCCCATCCAAGACAGAACCATACTCATCATGGTCAACGAAGCGGCACGTTGTTTGGAAGAGGGTGTAGTAGCTAATGCCCGATACCTCGACATGGCAATGGTTATGGGTACAGGTTTCCCTGCTTTCAGAGGAGGGCTTTTACGCTATGCGGATGGTGAGGGGTTATCCAATGTTGTAGCACGACTTAAACTTTTAGAGGAAAAATATGGAGAACGTTTTACCCCTGTGAAATCCCTAGTGGAGATGGCAGAAAATGGTAAAACATTTTATGATGAATAATTAGGAGTACGAGGAAACGTAACCTGTTTGCTTTTTCTATATATACCCCAATAGATCATCATGTATGAAAGTATTACTGCATGCAATGATATGGTCATCCAAGCTGTACCTTTCTTCTTTTTCGTTGGAGATCGTTCCGCCTGCCTCTTGGAGGATGAGTATACCCGCAGCAACATCCCACGGTTTGAGATTGCATTCGTAGTAGGCGTCAAGCTTGCCGCATGCCACATAGCACAGATCTATGGAAGCAGCACCCAGTCTTCGGACATCTCTTGTCACGGGGAGCATCTTAGCGATGGTCTTAACTACCCACTCGTAGTCTTTTCCTTTTTCTACTTTTGTATAAGGAAATCCGGTGGCTATCAGAGACTGTTGAAAGTTCGTCTGCTTGGAAACGCTGATCTTTTCCCCGTTTAAAAATGCCCCTTTTCCACGCTCGGCAGTGAAGCACTCATCCAGTACAGGATTGTAAACCACCCCTGCAAGGGGCTGTCCGTCTTCCCACATGCCTACTGACATAGCACAAAAGGGCAATTCATGGACAAAGTTCGTCGTGCCGTCAATGGGGTCGACGTAGATGGCTTTTTGGGGATGGATCATCTCTTTTGTGTTCTCTTCACCCACGACGGTAAACTTTGGAAATGCTTTTTGCAGATTCTCTGTAAGACGTTTTTCCACAGCGATATCATACTCGGTGACAAGATCGACTGTGCCTTTAAACTTGACATTTTTGTCTGCGTGATATCCTTCTAAAAAAAGTTCACGACACTCTTTGACTATGGCTATAAGTTGTGTTGTTATCATAAAGTCATTGTAGCATTTTGTGTTAAATATTGAGGACAGACTTTTTATTTGTTAGATCAAGGAACAGGATAGAAGGCAATAGAATCGGTTGACTCTTGTGTCCAGAGTCAGAGATGGTATTGGCTCTATTGTATCAAAATCTTAACTGCCTATTTAATATACAACTATTTGTACACCGATATTTTGATTTTAGATATGATTTTCTACATGAGTAACTAAAATAAAGATCTACCCAGAGTAGAGAAAAGGATACCTGTGATAAAAGACAATGTTTTTACGATTCGAACTTTAGACAGTGGTTGGGACTGGCCGGATATTTACAGTGACAACGATATCGAGCAGTACTGCCTGGAAGAGCTGGAAGTGCCTGAGGAGCACATCGAGGCAGTGAAGTGTCTCAACAGAGCCTTTCAGCTTACACTCAAGCACGAACACAGCTACCACAACGACGACTGGTACGTAAACCTACAGCGCAGCGCCTAGAGCGCTGTAGTCTCCTTTGCACCTAAACGATAGTCTTAGTATTTCCTGTTTATTTTTTTCAACTTCTTTTTTTATAGTTAAATTCTTTTTTGCACTTTTCTCAACAGATCTTTTTTGAATTTCAAAGCTTCCTATTAACTTGCTGCTAATTAAAGCGTTACGGTCTAATCCGTATTTTGACATTCTCTACGATTCCTGCTCCACACCCAATACACACCACACCGCTACCATAAATCATAAATAAATTTAATTTAGGAGGCACAAGATGGGGCTTCTACTTTTCATTTTTGTTGCCATAGCCTTGGCATTTTTTGCGGCATCGTTATGGACTTGGTTTGTAGCTTTGGGTCTCTTCTTATTAGGCTGTGGAGCTTCTGTGTTGTGGTGGATACCTGTCATGGCTTTAGCTGTGGTATTTCTCATCAAAAAGGTACGTGTGCAGCTCATCACTAAACCTCTTTTTGAGATGCTTAAAGCCAAAGGTTTACTGCCTAAGATCTCCGACACAGAAAAAACAGCGCTCAGAGCAGGTGATGTATGGGTAGAGGCTGAACTCTTTTCGGGTAAACCTGATTTTAAAAAGATTTTTGAAAATCCATATCCTTCACTGACAGAAGAAGAACAGACTTTTATAGACAATGAGGTCAATGAAGTGTGTGCCATGACCTCTGATTGGGAAGTCTTTGAACAGAGAGATCTGCCAAAAGAAGTATGGGAAACTCTCAAAACAAAGAAATTTTTTGGGATGATCATCCCTAAAGAACATGGCGGACTTGGATTTTCAGCGTATGGGCATAGCTGTGTCATTGAGAAACTTGCTTCTCACTGTCAAGTGTTGGCCATCACCGTGATGGTACCCAATTCACTGGGGCCTGCAGAATTACTTTTACATTATGGGACAGAGGAACAGAAACAATATTATCTCCCAAGACTGGCTGACGGACGTGACATTCCCTGTTTCGCATTGACTGAACCAGAAGCTGGGTCAGATGCAGCTTCCATACAGTCAGAAGGTGTACTTTTTAAGGATGAATCTGGTGAGGTGAAGATAAGACTGAACTTTGAAAAACGCTACATCACACTCTCTGCTATCGCTACAGTCATAGGGCTTGCTTTTGTACTTAAAGACCCTGAAAACATTTTAGGATCAGGTAAAGGGATAGGTATCACCTGTGCACTGGTAGATGCGAAAAGTGAAGGTGTTGACCAGACACGACGACATGATCCGCTTAATGTACCATTTGTCAATGCTCCACTCATAGGCAAAGATGTCATCATTTCCATTGACGATGTCATAGGGGGGCAAGAAGGTTTGGGAAAAGGGTGGCAGATGCTTATGGAATCACTTGCCGTTGGACGCGGTATTTCCCTACCTTCTACAAGTACGGGAGGCTCTAAACTTGCTACTTATGTGGCTTCGACCTATGCTGTGGTACGTTATCAATTTGGGTTGAGCATCGCCAAATTTGAAGGTATCGCTGAAGTGTTAGGACGTTTGGGAGCCAGTACCTACATGCTTGACGCGGCTAAAACCTTTACTCTGGGTGCCATCAATGCAGGCAGAAAACCATCCGTTGCCAACGCCATCATGAAGTTTGAGAGTACAGAAATGTTTAGAAAAAGTGTCATGGATGCCATGGACATACAAGGTGGTGCGGCCATAAGCAGGGGTCCACGAAACTTGCTTGCGCATGCTTATTTTGGTGCACCTATTTCCATCACGGTGGAGGGTGCGAACATCATGACACGTACACTCATCATGTTCGGACAGGGATTGATACGTTGTCATCCTTATGCATACTCACAGATAGAAGCACTGCAAAAGGGTGATGTAAATGTTTTTGATGACTTGTTGTTTGCGCACTTAGGACATATAGTACGCAACAAGGCTAGAACTTTTGTGATGGGTGTAACACGTGGATATGCGCAATGCACACACAGCAAAGGGAAAGCCAGACGTTACGAACAAAAACTTGCATGGGCTTCTGCAAGGTTCTCCTTTTTGTCTGACGTGGCCTTAGGTTTGATGGGTGCATCTTTAAAACGAAGAGAATCTATATCGGGACGTTTTGGAGATGTCTTGGCTCAAATGTTTCTGATCACTGCAGCACTCAAACGTTATGAAGTAGAAGGCAGTTTAAAGAGTGACACAGTGTTTTTGGAAGTAGCCGTTGAAGATGCCTTTGGAAAAATAGATATCGCTTTTAGAGGCATACTTGAAAACCTGATTCCGGGAGTACTTGGTTTACCGTTTAGGCTCTTAGGTTATTATACACGTTTAAATCCTATGGGAAAAACCATTAAAGATGAAAGTTTACATCGTATAGCACGAGCTTTGAGTGAAGATGACGGTGTAAGAGAAAGGATCTGTGGGAACATTTACCTGGGTGAGCGAGCACAACAACTCTTAAAAGCTACACATAAGATGCAAGAGGTCAAAGAATTACTCACTAGAGAAAAGAGAAAAGAACGTTTGACCGAGGGTGAAAAAATACAACTTGCCGAGGCAAAAATGTTACAACACGAGATTATTACGGTAGATTCTTTTGTACAGGATGATTATTTTGCTAAAACATCAAAGGGTAAAAGGGACTAATTATGAGATGGGCATTTATATTTTCTTCGATGATTATAGGTTTTGTTCGTAAGCTTTCAGGTGCAAACATTACTATCTCAGGAGAAAAAGTGCCAGATTCTCCTGTGCTTTTTGTGGCTAACCATTTTACACGTTTTGAAACATTTGTTGTGCCGAATATGCTCTATGAAAAATATGGGCGTACCTCCCGTTCTTTAGCTGACGATGGTGTTTTTGTAGGACTATTAGGTAAGTTTATGCGTTGGGTAGGAACGATTTCAAATAAAAATAGAGCCCGTGACTGCATCATCGTGGAAGATTTGCTACAGGGTAATTCTGATTGGATAATTTATCCTGAAGGATATATGGTTAAAAACAAACGTATCACTTTTGATATGGGTGAGTTTTGTACCCACTCTCCCGAACGTGATGGTCCCATACATACCGGTGCTGCAGTTATGGCACTAAAAGCAAGAATGGCACAACTTAGAGCAAAAGATAATGGAAAAGATGAACTTAAACGTTTTTGTTCATCGATGGGCATAGATTCAAGTGGTATCGACAAAAGTCTAGAGGTTAAGGTTGTTCCCATTTCTATTACTTACTATCCAATACGTCCAGGGAAAAGCCGTTTTCTTATTTGGGTAGACAGTATGGTGCATCAGCGAGATACAAGACTCTTTGAAGAGCTTGAGATAGAGGTCAATCTTCTGATGGATGCAAATATGGATATATGTTTTGGTAAAGCTATAGAACTTGATAGCTACATCGCACCACTGCTTGAAGATCATGACGTACTCTATGATGAAAAACGTGTCAATGACTTCATAGACTCACAGCGTATACTGCTTACCAACGACATGATGCAAAAGGTGTACTCAAACATGCAGATACATTTTGACCATATGTTCATCCTGTCTTTGGTGACCATGCCTACTCTAAAGGTATGTCCTTCTTATCTTAAAGCACTTATTTATAAAAATGCACGAGAGTTACGTAAACTTGAAGGATACCATTTACATGCTGAGCTGCGTGAGGAACTTTTTAAACTCATACTTGATGAGAACTATGAGCCGTTTGTCTCCGCAATCAATCTTGCGTTGAAACAAAAGATACTTTTTAGAGACAGTGACGGAGAGTATTTGTTTGACAGATCTTTGCTTGAAAAAGAGTATCCTTTCCATAAAGTAAGGGTTAGAAATACCTTGCAAGTCATTTTAAATGAGATCAATTGGCAAGAGCCCATCATTAAGATGGCAAAAGAGAACAGTCTGTTCAGTGAACAGGAGTTGAAAGAGGATAATTTTAAGCACTTGAGAGAAAGAGACTGGGCGTATTTTGAAGAGGAGTATAAAACTTACTTCGATAATCAACCTTCAAGAGAAGATAAAGGCGCTCCTATTGTTTTTTTTGATGCACAAAATGATGTAGGGTTGGTTTTCTCCCATGGGTACTTGGCAGCACCTCAGGAGATACGTACTTTGGCAGAATATCTTTTTGCTAAAGGCATCAATGTATATGTGCCTAGACTACGTGGACATGGTACAGACCCTAAGGCATTGTTACAGGTAAGTGCTTCTGACTGGGAGAGAGACTTTGAACGTGCTTTTACCGCCATGAGACAAGTCTGTTCTAAAGTGTTTATAGGAGGGTTTTCAACAGGAGGGCTACTGGCACTTATACATGCAGCGCAGTACAAAGTAGAGGGTGTTGTCGTTCTAAATTCTGCATTGAAACTCACAGACCTGAGAGTGAGCTACGTGGTGCCGACACTGCACTTTTTTAATGAAATGATAGGCTATCTCAAAGCAAAAGGCATCATGGAGTGGATAGACAACTCCCATACAGAACATCCTACAGTCAACTACATTAAACACCCTTTGGCATCTGTGTATCAACTCGAAAAAATTATGTCTAGGGTGACAGATACCCTAACAAAAGTTACTGCCCCCATACTTATTATACAGGGAGATAAGGACCCTATAGTAAAAAGAAAAAGTGCCAGACTTATCTATGATAGCATCAACTCTAAAGATAAAAAACTACTTTTACTGCCTAGAAATAAACATGGAATACTGGCAGATGAGGGGTGTACTGAAGTGTTTGAATCTGTGTATAGGTTTATTGGTGATCATGCAGGGTAGCTATTTAGCTAACCGGCTACCGGACTTATATCCAACATGTAGATAGGTATGAGCTAAAAAGTTTCAATAAATTATTAAATTTCTGTCATCAAAGCAAAACTTCTAATAAATGGTCCTGCCATAGAAGGATTTTTGATCATTGCTTTAAAGTCACCGGTAACAAATTTGAGTTTTCCTGTCGCCACTGCCATGCCCATACTGGCCATACCAAGCGGTTTTTTTGACCATTTATCCCAATCTTTCAGATCTGCTCGCATATCCCAATCAGCTTTTTCACCGTTATAAAGTCCTGCTGATACTGCTTTACCATTTTCAACAACAAAAACACACAATGGCTTTTCATCATCCTTGAATCCACATGTAATAGTCGAACAGAAATTAATCTCTGCGAGTTTATCTGCAACTTCTGGTGTTGCATTCCATGCGTCTTTGAGTGCATTGATCCATTCATTTGAAAAAAGTTGTGACATGTGTTATTCCTTGTTATTGATAATTAATTTATCTTATATGTTAACGTAAAAAAACTTAATACAAAGATGCTATAAAATTAACTAGTTCTGGATATTTTGACAAAGTGTTTCTCTGTTTAACCTTTAAAAAGCAAAGCACTTAAAACCCCAGTCAATGAAGCAATAAAGATAATGGTATAACCCGTAGGCAGATCAAAGAAATAAGAAATGATCATTGCCATTATGATGATGATGGAACCTATAACCCATGCAAAAGGCAACTTTGAAAAATGACCTTGCAAAAGTGCTAAAAAAGCAGGTACGATGAGCAGTACAAAAACGACTAAGACTCCCGCAAGCTGTACAGATGATGTGACGGTCAGTGCCAATAGCCCAAAAAAGAACGCTTCTTTATATAATCCTGTAAGTCTATGGTAAAAAAGAAAAAAGACTACAGCGATACCACTATAAAGAAATAAAGGTTCCAATAGATCAGAAGATGTTGTAAAAAGTATGTCGGCTGCCTGAAGCTTTGCGAAAAGTTCAGTTCCCTGAGTGGTATTAGAAAGTAATACAATTATACTGCTTGCACCCAAGGCATACAACATACCTATAAATGTTTCTATATGTTTCACACGGTATGTTGCTATGGTAATGAGCAATGCACCTATGAGGGCAAAGGCTAAAGTCAATATAAAAGTATACTGCCCCTCAAACACTAACAAACTCACCGCCACCCCAATGGCAGCGAATTGTCCTATGGCGAGATCGGTAAAGATAACACCACGTTTGATGATCTCCAAACCAAAGATCGCATGGATAAAAACTAGTAGAATGGCCAGACAAAATGCCGGCCATAAAAGTGTGATTATGGACATAATCTACTGGCTATGGTTTTATAAAGATCTTCAAGCGTATCGGTACCTTCAACTGCACCTACATCATGAGGGATCAGCACCACTTTTGCGCCTGTATGCTCCGCTATGAACTGTGCTGTTTTTCGCTCATGATATACATCCTGAAGAATAGTTTTTACACCTTGATCCTTCATGTTCTGTATCAATTCCAAAGTATGTTTTGAACTGGGTGCGATACCTGGAAGCGGCTCTATATTGCCTATGCTTTCTATATTATTTGCATGCAGTACATAATTAAAAAGTTGATGGTATTGAATT
>JAPHUJ010000203.1 GCA_026193735.1 Sulfurovum sp. | reverse complement strand
GAAGAATTTTTCAACAATAGAAAAATAGATAATTATCATGCAATGCTGATCGATATAGATGAATTTAAAGAGATAAATCAAAAATTTGGTTATGAATATGGTGATATTATCCTTAAACAGTTTTCAGAGGTACTCTTGGCTACTTTGCCTTCTTCTGCAATCGTTGTACGTATAGGCGGGACTGAATTTTTGGTTGTCACACCTAAAGAAGTAGGCAATGTAGAAGAACAGGCACAAAAAGTATTTGAAGTGCTAAAAGAGAAAAAATATCTTATAGGAAATGAAGTACAGCATGTAACTGTCTCAATGAGTGCGATCAGTATACCGGAAGAGACTATGTATATACAAAATATAGAAAGATTGTTGGATGAAAAACTTTTAGAAGTAAAAAGTAACGGAAAAAACGGTTTAGGCATTTTGGGTATTACGCAACTCAGTGAAGTACAGTATACTAATATTGATTACATTAGAGAAGCACTGGATGAAGAACGATTAATATGTCTTTATCAGCCTATTTATGAGACAAAAACAAAACAAATTGTCAAATATGAAGCCTTGGTCAGACTCATCGATAAAGATGATCCGAAGAAACTCATTGCACCTTTTTATTTTATGAATGTGATAAAAGGTACAAGCCAATATATTAAAATGAGTAAGTTGGTCTTACGTGATGTATTTATTACATTACAGACATATAAAGATGTGGAAATAAGTGTTAATCTGGACTTGGATGATCTCGATAATGGTGATATGATGAAACTTATAACACATAATTTATATGAAAACAGAACTACAGCAAATAGATTGACTTTTGAAATTCTTGAAGAACATGAAATAAAAGACTATGGAAAAGTAATGTTTTATTTGCAGCAGTTAAAAGCCTTTGGTTCAAAAGTGGCGCTTGATGACTTTGGCAGCGGGTATGCAAGTTATAGTTATCTCATACAATTAGATATAGATATTTTGAAAATTGATGGAAGTATCATTCGTGAACTACAGACTACTCCGGAGCGTGCCAAAACGGTTCTTAAATCCATTAAGGAATTGGCTGAAACTTTTCAGTATGAACTTATAGCAGAATTTGTTTCACATGAAGATATCTATGAAATGGTAAAAGAATTAGATATCCAATATTCTCAAGGGTTTTATTTGGGTGAACCCGGACCTATTGAATCGTATTTAGATAAAAAAGACTAAGCACTTTCACTCTTAAAATTATTTAGATATAATAATTGACTTTTATGCAAATATAGAAAACAAAAAATTATTTAGGAAGCAATATGAGCAATTATATCGACGAAGATGATGATGATTACGGTGATTATAAAGATGACTTTTGGGGTAGAACACCTCAATCAAGTTATTTTGAGATAGCAAAAACTGCAAATCAAAACATAGTAGAACAAGAACTTGAAGCTGTTTTTAGGAGATTAGCTGTTGTAGAGAGAATGCTCGAAGAGCAAGGTATTGGTGAAGATGCAATCAGACAGGAAATCTCACGTACTGTGATAGATGAAGATATAGACGGTAGAACAGGTTCTGTATTTATAGACCTTGTTGGTCGAATCGTTACTCAGTGTGAATAGGAATAGATAGTTTATGTTGAGTGCAGTTGAGAGAAAAATAGAACAATTTATTGCTGATTTGAATGATAAGGAAGTAAGTAGACTTTATACGCAGCTTCCTCATGGCAAAAGACTGCGTGCAAAACTCATCCTGAAAATAGCAGGCAGTAGTCTCTCTGTAGTCAAAACGGCTGCTATTGTCGAGATGATACATGCTGCAAGTCTTTTGCATGATGATGTCATAGACGATGCATATACCAGACGTTCAAAACCTTCTCTTAATGCACTCTATGGTAATAAAACTGCCATTATGCTTGGCGATATCCTTTACTCAAAAGGTTTTTTAGAGTTAAATAATATTAGTGCAGATGTGGCTAAAGTGATTTCAAATGCTGTTGTGCAACTCAGCCTTGGAGAACTTAAAGATGTTTCACTCTCAAAAACATTTAACTTAGATAAAGAGCTATATCTTGAAATGATATACCAAAAAACGGCCTCTCTTATGGAGGCGAGTGCCGGGGCTGCAGCATTGTTAGCAGGTAAACCTAAAGAAGCATATATGATATACGGTAGAAACCTGGGGTTGGCATTTCAAATGATAGACGACATACTTGATATCACGGCTGACGCGGAGACATTGGGTAAACCCTCTTTGCATGATTTTGAAGAAGGGAAAACCACACTGCCATATATTTATCTGTACGAAGTATTGGGTAACGATGAAAAAGAAAAATTAAGATCATTACATGCAAAGAAACTTACTGAGCAAGAACAACTTTGGATTAAAACAATAATGCAAAAATATCAAGTCATACAAAAAAGTTATTTGGAAGCTAAAGTACTTATAGAAGAAGCAATAGCTTTGATGAATGAGAGAGGTGAACATGCACTCTCCAGTATTGCTATGCAGATGATAGAAAGGGATTTTTAATGTATTATCAGGTGATGAGCTTTTCCCATAAAAATTGTGATCAGGGCATGAGAGAGAAGTTGGCATTTGCTAATGATGAAGAAAAAATAGCAATGCTTAATCAACTTGTTGAATTTGAATTTATTCATGAAGCGTTTATCGTATCTACCTGTAACCGTGTTGAAATAGTTTTGGCTACACGTGATAACTTTTCAAGTTATCATACGATTTTAGGGCTTATGAGTCAGAAAAGTGCATTGAATTTTTATGAGATTAAAACGGTGGGGGAACGTTATGATGATGAAGAAGCAGTACAGCATATTTTCTCTGTTGTTTCTTCTTTAGACTCTTTGGTCATAGGTGAATCTCAAATCACGGGACAGGTTAAAGAAGCGTTTATGCTTTCTCATAGAAACGGTACTGCCGGACGTAAACTTAATCGTATCATCTCTTATGCAGTGAAGTGTGCAGCAGAAGTACGTAATGCCACAAATATTTCTCAAAATCCTATTTCAATAGCTTCCGTAGCCGTGGCTCAGGCACATAAACTTTTGGGTGACAACATGGCTGGTATGACAGCGGTTGTTGTAGGAGCAGGTGAAATGGGTGTACTCGCAGCAAAACATTTGCTTAGAGCAGGTTGTGATGTAGTTATGCTAGGAAGAGATCAAGAGAAGGTGGCACTTATAGCCCATACTTTAGGGGAAAATGTAAAAGCTGCTACGATGGATAAGCTTCCAAAATATCTGAACCGTTACCGATTGCTTTTCTCAGCCACTGCAGCCAGAGAGCCTATCATTACAAAAGGACTCATCGAAAATGAGACATTACCAAGACTTTGGTTTGATATGGCTATTCCTCGTGATATAGAAGATATGGATCTAGATAAATTACAACTTTTTCGTATAGATGATCTTCGTGCGATCTCTCAAAATAATCATGCGTTACGCGAAGAACAGGCTGTAAGAGCAGCCGAGATAGTAGAAAAGTACAAAGAAGAATTTTATGCATGGCTTAGAGCACTTTCCATAGAACCTGTTATTAAACAGATGAGAGAACATGTTTCTGAAGCCATAGATACCGAGATGAAAAGGGCGATAAAAAAAGGTTTTGTACCAGAAGAAGCTGAAGCCAATATGCGTAAAATGGCAGAGCAAATGTTTAAACGTTTTTTACATAAGCCAACGCAAAACCTGAGACATTCTTCTACTGAAAAGAAGAATGCAAACTGTATAGAAGCAGTAAGAAAGATGTTTAATATAGACACTGAAAATATCGACTTCAAGCAGTATAAAGCAGACCACCATACAAAAGGATACAACGCGTGAGATTTTCAAGATTATTGATCCCTACAACTAAAGAGACACCTAATGATGCAACATTGGCAAGTCATATCTTCTTAATAAGAGGTGGATTTATACAGTCAGTCGGAGGAAGCGGACTCTACAATTTTTTACCTTTAGGTAAAAAAATATTGGATAAAGTTCATGCAGTCGTTAAAGATGAGTTAGATAAAGCAGGATGTCAAGAGGTGAGTCTTTCTTTTGTCACACCGGCATCACTTTGGGAAGAGAGTGGTCGCTTAGAGAAGTATGGTAAAGAGTTATTGCGTTTTAAAGACCGAAAAAACAATGACTTTATATTGGGACCAACGCATGAAGAGATGATGGTTAACCTTGTACGACAAACGGTAAAGAGTTATAAACAACTCCCTTTGAATGTTTATCAGATAAACTTAAAATTTCGTGATGAGATCAGACCAAGATTTGGTCTGATGCGTGGACGAGAGTTTTTGATGAAAGATGCTTATAGTTTTCATACATCAACTGAAGATATGCAAAGAGAATTTGCACTTATGGAAGAGACATATAAGAAAATATTCACACGCCTTGGACTTGAATTCAGAGTGGTAGATGCGGATTCAGGTGCTATCGGTGGGTCTGGAAGTAAAGAGTTTATGGTACTTGCAGACAGTGGAGAAGATACGATAGTGGTATGTCCTGATTGTGAGTATGGTGCAAACATTGAAGCTGCTGTCGCAAAGCCTAAAACCTATGATGTCTCTACACAAGTAAAAGTTGTTACGATGAAAGCATTGTATGATGAAGGTGTAACAAAAGTAGTACATTTTGCCTTACCCTCATCAGTTGAACTGCAAGAAGTAAAAGCATGTAATGCAGTCAATGCAAATGAACTTGTAGAACACGAAGATACGGATACTATAATAACACTGGTTGCAGACAGTCTATTGGAAGGTGTAGACAGTCTCATTGCCGAAGAGAAATCGTATGCCGATATATCAGCAGTTCAGGAAGGAGACTCTTGTGCTACTTGTGGTGGAGCATTACGTTATACCAAGGGTATAGAAGCCGGACATATCTTTCAACTGGGAACACAGTATTCTGAACCATTAGGTGCAAACTTTTTAGATGAAAACGGAAAAGCACAGCCTATGGTGATGGGAACATATGGTATCGGTGTAAGTCGTTTACTTGCTGCCATTATCGAACAAAATCATGATGATAAAGGCTGTATCTGGACAAAAGAGTCTGCACCGTTTGATCTGCAGATCATTATCTCTAATATTAAAGATGATGGCCAGGTAGCTTTGGGCGAAAAACTTTATGAAGTGATGTTGGATAAAGGAGTAGATGTCCTACTCGATGAGAGAAAAGACAGATTTGGTGCGAAGATGAAAGATTATGAACTTCTAGGAGTACCTCATGCAGTGGTTATAGGTAAAAATCTAGCTGATGGTGTAGTAGAGTTTATTAGTAGAAACGGCATGGAAAAAGAAGAAGTGTCTGTAGATGAGATAGTTGATTTTCTATCGGAAAGATTTTAATATGATATTTCTGCTTGTACCTTTTTTTCTTATAGAACTGTACCTTTCCTTAAAGACCGGAGAGACTATAGGATTCTTTTGGTCAGTGGTATGGATAGTGCTTAGCTTTATGTTAGGTATGATACTTTTACAAAAGTCTTCACAAACTATGATGGGTAATATGCAGTCTATGAGACAGGGAAAACTTGACATGCAAAGATTTCAAAATGCCAGCATGTCCTATTTTGTCGGTGCGATACTTCTCATTATCCCTGGAGTATTTTCTGATTTTTTAGGAATAATAGCACTTTTTTACACTGTTTATTTACAATTTATCGCTAAAATAACACCCGAACGAACAACACATTTTACAAAACAAGGAGATGATAATGTCATTGATGTCGAAATTATTGATGAGCACAGTCACAGCGACCGTAGCTCTTAGTGCAAATGCACAGGCAGACAATAAAGATTTACTTAAATATGTTAAAAAAGCCGTGGTGAAAAACCCGGAAGTAAAAGTAAAAGGTGTGACAGTTATTGAGTCTAAAACAGATGAAAAGTTACCTGGATGGACTATTCTGTTAACAACTATGGATTTAGAATATCAGAAAAAAGAGATCCATGCGCCAGAGATGATGTTTGTGAAAGATGGACTTGTCACAGGGCATCTTGTAGATTTGTCAACAGGTAATGATTACCGTGACAATATCAAACCTTCGGTACCTCAAAGTTATTATAATGATGCGCATTTACTTTTTGGTAATAAAGATGCAGAGCATAAAGTACTTATCTTCTCTGATCCTCAGTGTCCATTTTGTCAAGAGGTAGTACCGTCAATTTTTAAAGCATCAAGAGAAAATCCTACAAAAATAGCGGTTTATTATTATCACTTGCCATTGCTTCGTATACATCCAGTTTCAGATACACTGACACGTGTGATGTATGTTGCCCAACATGAAGGTAAGGCAGATGTGGTTGAAAAGATATATTCACTTAAGATCAATCCAAGAGAGACAGATATGACAAAGATACTTTCTGCAGTAAAAACGCATACAGGTTATAGCATCACTGCAGCTCAAGTAGATACAAAAGAAGTCAAAGAAGCAATGCAGGCAGATGAGATAGCTGCAGGTAAAATGATGGTTTCAGGCACACCTACTATCTACATTGATGGTGAATGGGATAAAATGCGTGACGGATACAAAAAACTCATCAAATAACAAATAAATCAAAATGTACGTAACGACAAATCGTTTGGGCGGTCTAAACTCAGCGTTTTAGTCCTATTGTATAGGGCTTTGCTCTATATACGTTCATATAAGGTAAAGTAGTGGAAAAATTAATCATCGCAACAAGAGCAAGTAACCTAGCTCTCTGGCAGGCATATCACATAAAAGAGAGAATCGAGACATCGTTTCCTGAGATAATAGTAGAGCTTAATGAAATTACCTCTAAAGGTGACAAGATATTGGATAAACCGCTTGCACTGATAGGGGGAAAAGGACATTTCACCAAAGAGCTTGAAGATGAAATGCTTGAAGGTAATGCTGATCTTGCAGTGCATTCACTCAAAGATGTCCCTACCTACATTCCTGAAGGCTTAGAACTGTGTGCTATTACTACTCGTCAAGACCAGAGTGATGTACTTCTTTCCCATACGTATAAGAGTCTAGATGAACTTCCCCAAGGTGCAGTTGTCGGAACAACAAGTCTTAGAAGACGTATGCAACTTCTTGAAAAGCGTCCAGACTTGAAAGTAAAAGAGCTTAGGGGTAATGTTAACACAAGGCTTAGAAAGCTCAAAGAAGGCCAGTATGACGCTATTATACTTGCTTATATTGGACTTAATAGACTTGACTTGCTTAAGGACATTCCTTTTGTTGAAAAATTGGATTTTTTCATACCGCCTATGGGACAAGCTGCTTTGGGTATTGAGATTGTGAGTGCTAATGATAGAATTCGCGAAATAGCTATGACTTTAAATGATGAAAACTCTTTTATCTGTACAAAGTTAGAACGTGACTTTGTTTCTAAGATAGGAGCGGGATGTTCTGCACCTGTAGCAGTGAATGCAGTTATTACAGGTGATTATATTACTGTAAAAGCGATGCTGGGGTACCCTGACGGTACGAATATCATGCACAAAGAACTGACATCAAAAGTAAGTGAATGTGATACATTAGGTCAGCAATTAGCTGAAGCAATGATAGTGGATGGTGCATTAGACATACTCTCTAAAGCAGAAGAGATAGCATTTAAAGATGAAATGCCGGAGAGATTATAGTTTAATCTGAAAGCGACGACTTTTCTCTTAAAAGAACATTCCCATAAAAGTTGATGCGGCTCCTGTTGCCATATCTTCTGCTGTACCCTCCATGGGTATGCTTCTCATAGCTTTAGTGGTTCCTTTCCCCATAATCGCATCTAACTGTTTTTCCATTTGATACTTTATCAGTTTTTGTAAATCGAGATTGACATCAGGATCCCCCAGTGATCCATACACTTTTCCTGAGAATTCCTGCTCCTGTACTTTAAAGTCAAAATATGCATTGATGGTATGATTATTAGTATCCATTTTTGTACTTGTTAAAAAGAGGTGATTCTCATTGTTCGCAAGTTTTAAGTCTCCTAAGAGTATTCCTTTATGATACGTGGCATCTAAATTACTGTTATTAAAGGTTTCCTGTAACAAGTTGACACCGGATTTTTGACGGATAACATTTACAAGGTCAGTATGTATCACTTTTGCATTGTTGAGTTTTGTGTTCACTACCAGGGTTTCTTGTATAAAATTGTAATATATGTCACCTGTGGCATCTGCATCAAGCATTGGTGGATAAGGGAATATTTTCATGAAATCCATGAAAGAAACAGCTTCTAATTTTATATGCAAGCCATCTTTTTCAAAAAGATAATCCAACATCCCACCATAGGATTTGGAAAGACCACTGATACTTAAAAACTTGTCATATGTCATTTCTCCCATGGCATAAAATGGACCTAAGTATTTATTCCCTAAAAGGGTTGCTAGCTTTGATAAGTCTTTTATATCAAGGATATAAAATGCTTTTGCAAGTTTTGTATCTTGGTCATACTGTCCGTTTGAAATATTGAGTTTTAAGTAAGGTGAAGTGATATCTGCAAGAAAGGTATGTTTCATACCTTCTAAATTTACTTTAGTATGTAGATTTAAAGGTAATCCGGAAAAGTTATTGTCTTTTACGTCATAGCTAAATGAACCTTGTATGTTGTCTTTTTCCATTAATTTAAAATTGACATCTACATCGGCTTTCCCTTTGATGAGTGCATCGTAACCCATCAGGGTAAAAAGTTTGGTTGAATTGATATCATTCATAGTGAGGTTTAGATCTTTTACTTTTTCTGTAAACTTTAGAGCATTGTAGTTGACATGGCCATCTAACGCTTTGCCTTTTCCTTGCACCTGCATACGAGAATATGGTCCATTGATATGCCCATCTATATCGATGTCATCATTAATTTCACATACATCACTTGCAATGCACTTACTTGTAAGTATGTAATCCATATCGATAGAATTGGTGGTTATAAGGCCATTAAGTATAAGTTTGGCTTTTTTTTCTATATTCATTTCAATGACAACATGGGGATATTGATCTAGATCTATTGATTTAACGTCGATATGCAAATCTGATTTTTGACTAAGTGTATAACTTACAAGATCATAAAGATGTTTATTGCCTAGAGAGGTATAGAAGAGGTAAAAAAGTCCGATAGAAATAAAAACTATAAGATAAACAAGTGATTTTAAAAAAGTAGACATACTTAGAGAGGACCTTATGTATTTTTCTTTTGTATCATAGCATATTGTTAATGAATATGAATCAAATGCTAAATGGTTTAAAAAAATATTTTCATAAAACCTGCAGCTGTACCTGTTGCAACATCTTTTGCTGTACCACCCATAGGCATACTTTCCATCATTTCACGGTTTTCTTTTCCCATCATTGAGTCTAACTGTTGATCCATTTTGTGTTGGATGAGTTTTTGCATGTCCAAGTTTATTTCTGGATCATCGAGTGAGCCATACACTTTCCCTGAAAATTCCTGGTTTTGCATTTTAAGGGCAAAGTATGCATTAATAGTGTTTTTTTCAGAATTCAGTTCTGTATGTGTGAGAGAAAAAGAGCTTGTTTCATTGGTAAGTTTTAAGTCTCCAAGTAAAATACCATTCTGGTAACTCGCCTCTAAACTACTATCATCAAATTCTTCTACAAGCATATTTACGTTAGCTTTTTTATAAATATTACTGACCAGATCTGTATGTAAAAACTTTGCCTTGTTCAGTTTGGTCTTAACGATCATACTCTTTTTTATAAAGTCATAATTGATGTAACCTGTGGTTTTGGCATCTAACATCAGAGGGTAGGGAAACAACATCATAAACTGTTTAAATGAGACAGCATCCAGCTCTATGTGCAATTTGTCTTTTTCATAAACAAAATCAAGCATGCCTCCAAATGTTTTAGAAAGTCCTTGTATCTTTAGATGTTTGTTATGGGTTGCTTCTCCCATCGCGTAGAATGGTCCTTGGTATTTGAAGCCAAAAAGTGCTTCAAACTTTGACAGATCTTTCACATCGATGACATAAAAAGCACTTGTGATATTTTTGTCTGAATCATGTGAACCTTTTGTGATATTGATCTTGGCATTTGCCAGGGTCATCTCCGCAGTAAAGGTTTTCTTCGCATTATCCACATTTATCTGTGTATGTAAAGTAAAAGGAAGTTTAGAAAATGTACCTTTTTTAAGTATGTACGTAAACGTACCTTTCTTGTTATCTTTACTTAGATACTTAAAATTTGCTTGCATATCGGCTCTCCCTTTAGGAAAGGAAGGTTTACCAAGAAGCGTGGAAAGTTTTAATGCATGGATATTATTCATTGTAAAGGTGAAGTTTTCCAATGTATCATTAATTTTAATGCCCTCATAGCTTACATTACCATCAAGTGCTTTTCCTTGTCCACTAATATGCAAATGAGAAAAAGGACCATTGATATGTCCCATAAAATCGACATTATCTTCTATGATACAGATATGACTTGGAAAACGGGCAGCGTTAAGTGCATAGTCCATATTAATCCAAGAGTCATTGACCAGACCATTAAGTTTAAGGTTGTAATGGGTGTCAACTTTTCCATCAAATCTAATGTATGTATCTTGCAGTGCGTTTTGCATAGGGGTAGCATCATCAAGCATTGCAATATATGTTTTCCCTGCAATTTTATGTTTTTGTATTTGTAGATCAATATAGCTATTAATAGATTTTTTTGCAGGATTTACTGTTGTATCGCGTAACAACAAATGATTTTTTGTATTTGCAAACTTTATATCACCAGATAAAATATCGTCTTTATAGGTGAGGTCCAAACTACTGTCATCAAAAACTTCCTGTGATATATTAATACCGGATTTCTGGGAAAGTGTATCGAGAAGTTCTGTAGGTAGGAACCTTGCATTTTTGAGTTTTGTCTTAGCTGTGATACGCTTGTCAATAAAATGATATTCGATCTGTCCTGTTATGTTGGCATCAAGAGGAGCTTTATAAGCGAGTTGTTGCGTGATATTTCTGAAAGGAATATCCTTTAAATTGACTTGTAATACGTCTTTTTCATACAGAAAGTCAAGCAACCCGTCAAAGCTTTTAGAAAGCCCTTTGATTATGATATGTTTGTCATATTCTATCTCGCCAAAGGCATAAAACGGACCTATGAATTTGTGACCTAAAATATGCTCTAAATGACTTAAGTCTTTGATGTTCAGAGCATAAAATGCATGTGCATATTTCCTCTCTTCATCATATTGTCCTTTAGTAAGATGCACTGTTAACTCTGGTGCAGTGACATCGATGATAAATGTCTGGTTTGCATCATGTATATCTATTTGGGCATGTAGATCGATGTGTAAACCAGAAAAATCTTTGTCTTTGACATCATAAAGTATCTTACCTGTTTTACTGTTTTCCCCTATGTGGTCAAAAAGTATGTGGGCATTGGCCTTACCTTTAAAAATAGCGGTTTGACCAAGAAGTGTAAAAAGTTTGCTTGAATTTACATCATTCAGCATAAAGTTCACATCTTTAAACGTATCATCATGTTTCATCAAAACATAGCTGACATTACCTTCAAGTGCTTTTCCTTCTCCAGTGACGTGGATATCTCCCAATGGACCATTTATGTGTCCCAGAACAACAATCTCATCATCGATAGTACAGATATCATTTTGAAGACAGTTGCTTGTAAGTCTGTAATCCATGTCAATATGATTGTTATAAAAGGTACCTTTAAGTTCAAGGTTATATTTTTGTTCAACAACCATATCTACTACAAGATAAGGATACTGGTGTACGTTTATAGATTGAACTTCAACCTTTAAGTCAGTTTTTTTACTAAGTGTGTAACCAACGGCGCTATATATCAGTTTATTACCAAAAGGCGTGTAAACAAGTGAAAAAAGTATAAGTGAGATAAATATTATAATAAAAATAAAATATTTTATAATAGCTGACATAGGCAAAATGTCCTTACATACTTTTTATTATCATACCATAATCATCTAGTGTAAATTACTTTATAGATATAATATTTTAGAAAAATTGAGGATAATAAATGCAAAATGTCGTAGAATGGCTTAAGGAAAATGGCAATTTAAAGATCATAGATGATGCACTTGATGTGGAGCTTGAGATTCCCCATGTAGCGTATATAGAAGTCAAAACAGATGATTCTCGTCCTATCCTTTTTACCAAGCCTATTAATAAGGCCAAAGGCATAGAATATGATATGCCGGTACTTATGAATATCTTTGCAAACAAAGAACTGACTGAAAAGATCTTTGGTAAACATCCTGATGAAGTCGCAGAGGGGATAGGAGAACTTCTTAAACTAAAACCACCCAAAGGGCTTAAAGCTAAGTTGGCAATGATCCCAAAACTTTTCTCACTTAAAAATGTTTTTCCAAAACGTTTAAATTTTAAAGGGGAGTGTCAAGAAGTTATCATTCCTAAAGAAGAGGTGGATCTTGACATGTTGCCTATACTCAAAACCTGGGAAGAAGATGGTGGTCCTTTTATCACGATGGGACAGGTCTATACACAGAGTCTTGATGGAGAGATGCAAAATCTTGGAATGTACAGACTTCAGCAGTATGATAAAAATAGACTGGGTATGCACTGGCAGATACATAAAGATGCTTCTCACTTTTTTGACCAGTACCAAAGGGCAGGAAAAAAAATGCCTGTAACAGTTGCTATCGGTGGTGACCCTCTTTATATTTGGTGTGGACAGGCTCCGATGCCTCATGGGATGTTTGAGATGTTGCTTTATGGTTTTGTACGTAACAAAAATGCACAACTGGTAAAATCCATCACCAATGACATTTATATCCCACGTGATGTAGATGTGGTCATAGAAGGTTTTGTTGACCCTGAACTCATGGAGATAGAAGGGCCATTTGGTGATCATACGGGATACTACACACTTAAAGAGCCTTTTCCTGTGATGGATGTAGAGACGATCACGATGAAAAAGAATCCTGTATTTCAAGCTACTGTGGTAGGGAAACCACCATTGGAAGACAAGTATATGGGTTGGGCCACAGAACGTATTTTTTTACCGATGCTTAAGCCTATGGCACCAGACCTTATAGACTACAACATGCCTGAAAATGGGGTGTTTCATAACCTTATTCTGGCTAAGATGAAAACACTCTATCCTGGACATGCACAGCAGTTTATGCATGCATTTTGGGGTGTAGGACAGATGAGCTTTGTAAAACATGCACTTTTCGTAGGAGAAGATGCACCTGAGCTTGAAGAGAGTGAAGCGTTAGCCAAGCATATACTTAATAGACTCGATAAGAATAAAGTACTCATCACACAAGGTATTGTTGATCACCTTGACCACTCTTCATCAGAACAGTTTGTCGGTGGGAAACTGGGCGTGGATGCAACAGGGGATGAAGTAGAGAATGGTGTAGAAGAATTACTTTCAGACAAAGATCTACTTGAGAAGATGCAGGAGATTAGTGCTAGGGTAGTTGGACTTAAGCAATACATGAAAAAGACTAAAACACCCGTCTGTGTCATTGCTGTTGACAAGAAAAAGTCTCAACTTAAGCTTATTAAAAAACTTAAAGTCTTAAAAAAACATATCAAATTACTCATTATTGTAGATAATATAAATAACGATTTGAAAGATGCCTATATGCTTATCTGGCGTATAGTAAACAATATTGATGCAAGTCGGGATGTCACACTTGCACCATTTATAGCCATAGATGCGACTAATAAGAGTGAAGTGGACGGCTATGAAAGGGAATGGCCTGGTGACACTTTCTGTACAAAAGAGGTACTTGATATGCTTCAGGAAAAAGGGCTTATCGATATAGATGAGGCATTTATTAAAAAGTTTGGATTGCTGCCTTTTTAATTTAACTTCTCTTTAAAGATAATATGATAAAATTTTGTTGTTAATAAAAATTATCTTTAAGGAAATAACATGTTAGTAACTAAAAAAGCTCCAGATTTCACAGCAACAGCTGTACTTGCGAATGGTCAAATTGTAGATGGTTTTAATCTTATGGAAAACCTTGGTGAAAAAGGTGCGGTACTTTTTTTCTATCCACTTGACTTTACATTTGTATGTCCATCAGAAATTATTGCATTTTCACACAGAGCAGCAGAGTTTAGAGAAAGAGGTGTAAATATCATTGGTGTATCTGTAGATAGCCAATTCTCACACTTTGCATGGAGAGAAACTCCTGTAGCCGAAGGTGGTATCGGTAGAGTTGATTTTCCACTGGTTGCTGACCTGAATAAACAAATCGCTAGAGATTATGATGTTCTTCTTGACGAAGCTGTAGCACTTAGAGGGTCATTCCTTATTGATGCTGATGGTACAGTAAGACATGCAGTGATCAATGACCTTCCATTAGGTAGAAACATTGATGAGATGATCAGAATGGTAGATACTATGTTATTTACTAACGAGCATGGTGAAGTGTGTCCTGCTGGTTGGGTAAAAGGTGACGAAGGTATGAAAGCAGACACTGAAGGTGTTGCTGATTATCTTGCTAAACACGCTGAAGAACTATAAGCTTCAGAGTTTTTATTCCCACGGTTTTCGTGGGAATATATACATAAATTTATAATGATGATTTTATGTATATATTGAAAGGATAAATATGGCGACGGATTATGTAACACTTCTTAAAGAAAATGGGCTTAAAGCAACATTTCAACGTATGAATATATTGGAAAGTATAGAAAGTCATGGACATATGTCTATAGATACTATCTATGCAAAAGTAGTCAAGACACATCCATCACTTTCTCTTGCAACTGTCTATAAAAATATTATTTTGATGGTGGAGAAGGGTGTACTTGTAGAAGTACCTATTACAGG
>JAPHUJ010000127.1 GCA_026193735.1 Sulfurovum sp. | reverse complement strand
ATTTTGTAGGTAATAAGTCCTTCTTTAACATCGTCTCTGTTTGGAAGACCTAAGTGTTCTTTTGGCGTCACATAACAAAGCATTGCACACCCATACCAGCCTATCATCGCTGCACCGATCCCAGATGTAAAGTGGTCATAACCTGGAGCAATGTCAGTCGTTAGGGGTCCAAGTGTATAGAAAGGTGCTTCATGACACCACTCTAATTGTTTGTCCATGTTTTCTTTAATCATGTGCATTGGTACATGTCCTGGTCCTTCTATGAGTGTCTGAACATCATGTTTCCATGCAATTTTTGTCAATCTACCTAATTCTTTAAGCTCGGCAAACTGTGCTTCATCATTTGCATCAGCTCCTGAACCTGGACGTAACCCATCACCTAAAGAAAATGTAATATCATACGCTTTCATGATCTCACAAATCTCTTCAAAGTGTGTGTTCAAGAAATTTTCTTGATGATGCGCGATCATCCATTTTGCCATGATAGCACCACCGCGCGAAACGATTCCTGTGACACGTTTAGCAGTCATTGGCACATGGTGTAAGAGTAAACCGGCGTGAATCGTAAAGTAATCCACACCTTGTTCAGCCTGCTCTATGAGAGTATCTCTAAATACTTCCCATGTAAGGTCTTCTGCAATTCCGTTTACTTTTTCCAACGCCTGGTAAATAGGCACAGTCCCAATAGGCACAGGAGAGTTTCTCAAGATCCAGTCACGAGTTGTGTGGATGTTTTTACCTGTTGAGAGATCCATAACTGTATCACCACCCCAACGGATAGACCATACCATCTTCTCCACTTCTTCAGCGATAGATGATGTCGTAGCAGAGTTACCGATATTTGCATTGACTTTCACCAAAAAGTTTCTACCAATGATCATAGGTTCAACTTCAGGGTGATTAATGTTACATGGGATAACCGCTCTACCCTCCGCCACTTCTTTTCTTACAAATTCAGGAGTGATAACATCAGGAAGATTTGCACCAAAGTTCTCACCTTTTAGTCTTGCTTCTCTTTCTTCATCTTGAAGATACTCTGCTGACATCGCAAGGTTTTGGTTTTCACGTAGGGCAATGAATTCCATCTCAGGAGTAATGATCCCTTGTCTTGCATAGTAAAGTTGGGAAACGTTTTTGCCTTTTTTAGCCCTAAGTGGTGTTCTTACTAAGCCCGTTGCACCCGCAGTTACGAAGTCCAGTTGTTCATCTGTAGTGTATCCATTGTCTACAGGAGCCATAATACGCCCCTCATACTCTTCTACATCACCTCTTGCAGCTATCCATTCTTTACGAACAGCAGGAATTCCTTTGCCAACATCAATGTCAATTGTGGGATCAGTATAAGGACCAGAAGTATCATACACACCAAGTTTAGTGTCATTTGAAAGTAAAATTTCTCTTACTGGTACACGAATATCTTTGTGTATTTCACCTTCTAAATATACTTTAGTAGATGCTGGAAATGGCTCACGAGTGAGAAGTTCATTGGAAGTTGTTAATGTGTCTTTAAATGGTTTTGTCATTTTTATTCCCTTAAAATTATGTATAAATTTATGGGAAGAGGAGTAATTTAATGTAGTTATAAATAGAAATATATCCAAAAGATATTTAAAATTTACAGAAATAAGTTAAATACAAGTCTCTTCCTTACGCTGGTCTTAACCAGTTCAAGTTCAACGGGACAAGCAATCTTCTGCTATCTCAGCCTATATCCTTATAAAAAGATATTAGCGCCCCGAGAGGTTGACAATGCCAATATAGACTAATGAAGCTAAAATAATTCTTAAAGAGATAATAAAAGTAAAAATAAAAAAAGTGAAGTGCGTAAAAAATAGGATAAAAGTAACGGGGTCAATCTAAAAGTTTGATGAGAAATGTTTTTTTAAAAAAATTGAAAAGAGTTTTGTCAAGTGGACAGAGGCTAGATATAATCTAGCCTCTAAGAAGATGAAGTTTTACTTAGAAAGTGTAAGTTACACCTACGTTTACAGAATCAACCATAACGTCTTCTGAAGTAGCACCATCAAATCCTGTATCATTATAGAGGTTTGTATAGTCTGCGAATACACCGATATTTTCAGTCACTGCATAATTTGCACCTAGACCCCATTGGAAGCCAGATTCTGAAAGTGAAGAACCATCATCATATGTTGTTTCTCCATATCCAAGCAATCCGTAAACTGTAGCACCACCGATTGGGTACATTGGCTTAAGATAAATAGCAGCATTTTCAAGACAATCAGTAAGGCCAGAATATCTACCTTCGACACCGATATATTGGTTGAAGTTATATCCTGCCAATAAAAGTGTTGCGTCACCATCGTGATCTGCATCATTCTCTACATCCATATTCATATATGAATAACCTAAACCTACATAGAAAGCACCTGTTGATTCAGAAACTTCTGGTACTGTAATTTGTGGTTCTACTGGAGAGATGTCTCCCCCTGCAAATGCGAATGTATTAATTGCTAATGCAGCAATGATTGATAGTGTAATTTTTTTCATTTTTTTCCTTGTTTTTTGAGTTTTTAAAATCGGCGGATTATACTCCTATTGATTCTTAAAAGTCAATAGAAAATTGAAAGTTTTTTTATTGTTTTTTTATTATAAAAAAAGGTCTTATTTTTATCAAAAAAAGAGTAAATATTCCCTATTCTTCGGTCTTCATATCTACGAGTTCAGCTAATAGTTCTTCTATCTCTTCTTCTTCAAGCTCATCACGACCAAGTTCTTCGATGATGGCAAAACATTCTGTTCTCATTTCTCTCATCTCTTCCAAGTCCTCTTTTTGCTCTTTTGAAGCTGATTTAGCTTTGTCAATGGCTTCAAAAAGTTCGTCTATGGCTACTTCTAAGTCAGGGATAATTTCGATTTCTAAAAGGTTTTTGAGTTTTTCTGCTGATGTCATGCTGTGTCCTGATATTTTTTTGAATTATAGCAGAAATGCGTTTAGATTGTATTTTATTTTAATGGGTATTAAATTTGTGTAAAAGGTTAGTGGATGAAGAGGGAAATAAATATAAATGTAAATTAATAAAGCAACTGGTTACGTGCGCCAACTACTGAAGTTACACAACCTTAGCGTAGCTTGTAGGGCTTTGTCCTACAAGCATTCTAATTAATGGCAACCGCAGCCTGTTCCACAGCTACCTTCTGGCGCTGCTTCTTTTGCTGGTGCTGGCGTAGAAGCCGCACCCGCGCCTGTACTACAAGCACTTACACCTGGAGGCGTAGTCGGTTGTACAGCTGAATTATCTGCTCCACCTTCAGCATTGACTTTATCAATGAATGCAAGAAGGTTAGATGCTGCTTCCTGGTAACGTTTAGCCGTTTCAGAATCCGGCTTGTGATACGTTACAGGCATACCCGTATCTCCACCTATTCTGATCGCTGGTTCTATAGGAATACGAGCGATCACTTCTGTATCATATTCCTTAGCAACCGGAACTGTTGTTCCCATACCAAAGATATCCGACTCAGTGTCACATGAAGGACAGATAAACCCAGACATATTTTCTATAATACCCGCAGTTGGAATGTGAAGTTTTTTGAACATGTCCAATGAACGTCTACTGTCATCAAGAGAAACTTCTTGTGGCGTCGTTACTGTGATACCAGCCGTAACAGGTACAGACTGTGCAAGTGTAAGCTGTGCGTCACCTGTTCCTGGAGGCATGTCTATAACAAGTACATCTAATTCAGACCAAAGAATGTCTCTTAAGAACTGCTCGATAGCCTTCATGATCATAGAACCTCTCCAAATAAGAGACTGTCCCGGTTCCATAAGTGAACCCATAGACATGATCTCTACACCATACGCTTTTAAAGGATGTACTTTGTTTCCTTCGATTTCTGGTTTCTGATCCAAAACACCCATCATCCGAGGAATATTTGGTCCATAGATGTCAGCATCAAGAAGACCTACTTTCTTACCTTGCATTGCCATAGCAACTGCGAGGTTTACAGATGTAGTTGATTTACCAACTCCACCTTTACCTGAACTTACCATTACAAAGTTCTTGACATGAGGAGCGATGTTTTTACCACTCACTGAGTTAGAGAGTTGCTTTGGTGCAGCTGGTGCAGTTATATTAATGCGAACTTCTTCAAAGCCAAGTTTCTTGAGTTCAAGTGTTGACTCATCTCTAAGTTGTGCTTTCACTTCATCTGCAGACGATGTAATATCGATAGTCAAAGCGATGTTTGTCCCATTTATGATAATGTCTTTTACAAAACCAAATGTTACGATATCTTTCGTAAACCCCGGATATGTTACGTTTTTCAACGCTTCTAATACATTTTCTTGTGTCATATTATTTATTCCTAACTTAATTTTTATT
>JAPHUJ010000346.1 GCA_026193735.1 Sulfurovum sp. | reverse complement strand
TACTATTTTATATTTTTTTATGACTTCTTCTATCTTTTTCATATTCTTAGAACTTGGTGCTACAAGAGGCAATCTATATTCCAGTGTATCGATAAGACCAGCAACGTACATAGCCGCTTTTATAGGAATAGGGTTGCTTTCGCAGAAAAGTACTTTATTGATCTCAAAAAGTTCATCATTAATGGCTTTAGCTATGAAAAAGTCACCAGCTAGTGCCGCATGGGCAAGTTCGGCTTTCATATCTGGCAAGAGGTTGGAAGTGACAGAAGTAATTCCTTTTCCTCCACTTGCCAAAATAGGAAAATCAATGACATCATCACCCGAGAATACATACAGATCAGGTACTTTAGCTAGAAGTTCAACGGTTCTCTCTATAGACCCCGTTGCTTCTTTTATACCCATAATGTTCTCTACATCATCAAAAAGTCTTTTGACTGTATCAGGTAAAATATCTACACCCGTACGTCCTGGTACATTGTAAAGCATAAAAGGTACTTTGACTGCCGAAGCGATGGCTTTATAGTGTTGATAAAGTCCTTCCTGGCTAGGTTTGTTATAGTAAGGACTCACAGAGAATATGGCATCTACACCACAGGCTTCCGCATGTTTAGCGATGTCTATAGCCTCATGTGTTGCATTGCTGCCTGCGCCGGCAAGGACTTTAGTCTTAGTGCCTTTACACACTTCAACAGCTATCTCTATACATCTTTTATGCTCATCATGACTCAGTGTAGCACTCTCACCGGTAGTCCCTACAGGGCATACTGCATCTATGCCATGTGCAATTTGTCTTTTGATGAGCTTTGCATAGGTTGCTTCATCTAATGTACCATTTTTAAATGGCGTGATCAGTGCAGTGGTTGCACCGGTAATATAGTTACTCATGTCTACTATCCTATATCCTAGTTTTTTTTCAATATAACAGTGGTTGAAAAATTGTGATCAAAATACTTTTTAGCAGTATTGCTAATATCTTTGAGTGTAATTTTATCTAATTTCTCTTCATATTCAAGTAAAGGCTGTATATTTCCTTTGACATAGTAGTCTCCGTAGAGTCCTGCAACTGAATTTGAACTCTCTAAAGAGTAGATAAATTCCGCTTTTGTATTGATCTTTACTTTATCAAGTTCAGCCTGGGTGACGTCACCATTTTTAAGTTTTTCAAGTTCAATAAGTATCTCTTTTTCTAAGGTATCCAGAGATGCATTAGGAGAACACATCGCCATAATGAGGAAAACACCAGGGTCTGTAAGTTCCATATTGTAGCCATAGATCTGATTTGCCAATTGTTTTTCATTGACAATTGTTTTTTCAAAACGTGAACTTTTGCCTGAACTGAGAATGTGACTGATAGCGGAAAGTGCTACTTGGTCCTCATGTTCATAGTTAGGAATAGAATAGGTGATCGCAAGTGTGTCAACCTGGTTGCTCTCTTTATGCAGGATAGCCCTTTTAGCACCATCTACTTTAGGTTCAACAGCGATGACTTTTGGAATCTCATGTTCATTTTTAATGTTTCCAAAATATGTGTCTGCTTCTGTAAATACTTCTTGGGGTGTGATATCACCGGCAACGATCAAAATGGCATTACTTGGTTGATAGTAGCGTTTATAGAAGTCTCTGATATCTTCTATCTTCCATGAAAGAATATCTTCCATAAAACCTATAGGAAGCCAGTGGTAAGGGTGGTACGTAAAGTGTGTGTTAAAGACTCTGAAGTAGAGGTAACCCATAGGGTTGTTGTCTGTTCTGAGACGTCTTTCTTCAGCGACTACATCACGTTCTTTTTGAAACTCTTCGTCTGTGAGTTTCAGGTTATGCATGAGTTCAGAAAACAAGTCAAGGCTGAGTGCCAGGTTTTTACTGGCCGTTTTGATATAGTAGTGTGTTTTGTCAAAGCCGGTGGCTGCGTTATTTACACCACCGCGACTTTTTACTATAGTGTCAAATTCACCCTCTTTGAGTTTATCTGTAGACTTGAAAGAAAGATGCTCAAGCATATGTGCCATACCGCTTTTCCCCATGACTTCGTTTCTACTTCCTACTTTGTAGTAAATGTCTGTAGTAATAACACCTGAATCGTTATCCATTGGGATAACAACGATCTGCATACCGTTTTTTAATGTTTTAGTAAAATGTTCTGGCAATGAATTGGCCATTGATACTCCTGATAATGAAAATAGCACAAGGGCTATTTTGGTGAATAGTGAATAGTGAATAGTGAATAATGATGTTTTGATCATTTCCAATCTGCTCCGATGGCTTCGCTGATATGTTTATATCCATCTTTTTGTAAGAGTTTGATGAGTCCTTCATTGATCTCTTTAATAAGTGCGGGACCTCTGTAGACAAGCATACTGTAAACCTGTACTAAAGATGCGCCGGCTTTGATACGTCTATATGCTTCTTCAGCAGAGTCTATACCTCCCACAGAGATGAGCAGGGTTTTACCATAGAGTTCTTTACCTATAGCCCGAAAGAGTTGGTAAGATTTTTCTGTAAGCAGTGCACCTGAGATACCACCGAAATCTTTGGCATGTGTTGTCAAAGAATAGTCTATGGTCGTATTGGTAGCGATGATACCTGCCGCACCGGCCTCTACAGCTGTTTTACAAAGGGTAATGGCATCTTCGGGTTCCATATCCGGAGCAATTTTAAGCAGTACAGGCTGTGTGGTGATCTCTTTAGCCATTGCAAAGATAGCGTTAATAAATGACTCGTTTTGCAGATCTCTTAGTCCCGGGGTATTGGGTGAAGAGATATTGATCACGATGTAGTCACCATAATTTTTAAATGCTTTAAAAAGTGTTTCATAGTCATTTAAGGCGTCATCTTCGGAAGTAAGTTTGTTCTTACCAATGTTAATACCCACCGGATAGTCAAAAAAGTAGAGTTTTTTAAGACGTTGCAGCATGTAGTGGCTACCCTTGTTGTTAAAACCCATGGCATTTTGTATAGAGTTGTCTTCTATGAGTCTAAAGAGTCTTGGCTTGGCGTTACCATCTTGAGGAAGTGGTGTAACTGTACCTATCTCTGTAAATCCGAAACCCATAGTAGGCATAGCTGTAATGTATTGACCATTTTTGTCAAAACCAGCACCTAAACCTACGGGATTTTGAAAAGTACGCCCAAAAATTTCCTGCTGAAGCATAGGGTGGGTGACAAAGTTCTGGTTTTTAACAAAACGCAAAAGCGTAGGGCAATGGGCGATAGTTCGAAGTCCAAGACCTGCAACACTGTGTGCGGTCTCCGGGTCAAGTTTAAAAAGTATTTTTTTGAGGTTTTGGTAAGAAAAAAGTGACAAAAGAGACTCCATAATTATAGTATGCTTATTATAGCAAAATAATCAAAAAAAGTAATGTAAAGAGAGTGTTGCTCCTTGTATAGAATCAATAGTCTTTATCTCTTGAACGATATTATAGTGGTAGCTCAAATCTAAATCCATAGTATCTGCTAGATAGATAATGAAACCGCCATTACCCCCATAATAGAATCCGTCGGTATCTTCCAGTGAGTCATCTTTGTATTTGAGTATTCCCACGGACAATCCAAGGTAAGGTCTTAATTTTGGTGTACCAAAAAGTTCATCAAGGAGTACCTTGTCTATTTCTCCAGACAGACTTTGGTAGTCACTGCTTTTAAATTCATAGGAAAAGTAAGTACGCCAATTTAAGGTTTGACTTCCATAGCGCAGGGAGATTGTGCTTTCTTTGTTGTTCTGGGTATTGATATCTACTGCTTGTGCAGATATTCCAAGGCCAACAAAAGGAAATTTTTCATCATCCTGAGAGAAGAGTAGGCTAAGAGTAAAAAATAGAAATAAAATAATTTTAGACACAACAAGCCTTTCAAGAT
>JAPHUJ010000145.1 GCA_026193735.1 Sulfurovum sp. | reverse complement strand
GTCGATACTCATTTGAAAAACACCAGGCATAGAGCCTACTTCCTCTTTAATACCTGATCCACTTTTTGCAAAAAGTGGATAGATAAAGTCATTGACACTCAGATGTGTTTCCTGGAGGAGGTCTCTTAAGACGGGGTTGATTCTTTTTCTTCTAAAACGTGCGAACATAATTAGTACCTTCATAAATATTTTATTTATTTATTTTAACAGTTGTATCGCATAATTTTGATTAATTTTTGATTTCTAAATTCTAATTTCTAAATTTTAAAGTATAATCTCATCATGAATAATATAGAAATATCACAAATTGCTACCTTACCAACCAAATACGGCACTTTTAAAATACAAGCTTTTAAAGAAGGCAACAAAGAACATTTAGCTCTTTTTACAGATGATCTAACAAATGAACCCATCGTACGTGTGCACTCTGAATGTTTGACAGGAGATGCATTGGGTTCAGTAAAGTGTGACTGTGGAGAGCAACTTCATTTTGCGCAGGCACTTATCGCTAAAGAAGGCGGGATGATCATCTACCATCGTCAAGAAGGGCGTAACATAGGACTGCTCAACAAGGTAAATGCCTATGCGCTTCAGGATGCAGGTTTGGACACCGTAGCAGCAAACCACCAGTTGGGGTTTAAAGCAGATGAACGTACCTATGAAGTAGTAGAGTTTATTTTAAAACATTTTGGTATCAAAAAATTGAAACTTCTTACCAATAATCCTAAAAAGATAGAAAGTTTGGGTGATATAGAAATCATAGAACGTCTTCCTATTAAAATCACTCCAAACCCTCATAATGAAGGTTATCTCCAAGTTAAAAAAGAGCAGATGGGGCATTTGCTTTAATCTTCTATCATAAAATATGACACAAATGTGACATGTGCTTGACAAATTTTATGATAATTATAAGGTTTTATTAAAAATCACTCCAACCCTGATAATAAGGGTACTTATAAGCTAAAAAAGAACAGTTCCGGGTCTATCTTAATCATTATTTATGATGAAATATGACATAAATATGACATTTTATTGACATTTTTTGGTTATACTTTCAGAGAAAATTAAATTTAAGTAAAATTTTATTTCTATAAGTGATAAAAAATATCACAAATGCTACACCTGTCGCGAGGCAGGGCCAGAAAGCCATGGGTCTTTGATGCTATAACTTTATAGTATACGAGAAGATCGCCAGGTTGCCAAATCAACTTTTTTAGAGGTCTATATATGAATATAAAATACATAAGTATACTTATGGTATTCAATACAATTTTTCTGATTTCTGCGCCAAGTGATGCCTTGCAGGTAGATTTTCGTATGGATGAATGTTACTGGTTGGGTGGTGCAAACGGTGTTTTAGATGATGTAAAAGACAGTTCTGGGAATGGTTTGGATGCACAATCACGAAACCGTGCGGATAATATTACATCAAGTTTTAAAATCTGTCGTGCCGGTAGTTTTGATAATACGTATGCAGATCAGTCACAAAGTGATGCAGTTTTTTATCCTGCTGGAACTGCAGATGAACTTACTGTTGGAAAAAATCAGCCTTTTACTGTTTCTACGTGGGTTTATCGTCATAATGATAATTCATGGATGGCAGCAGTGATCAAAGTGAGTGATGACAATTGGAATGATGGTTGGGGACTTGAACATGCATCAGGATCGAGAAACAAGATAGACTTTTTTGTAGGTGATTATACTACATATGCCAGAGCTACGCTTGCTACTGATACTTGGACACATGTAGTCGGTACGTATGATGGGAATAATATCAGAATCTACACCAATGGTGTTTTACGAAATACAAGAACCCAAAATACATATACTCCAGGGGCACTTGCCGTTGCTATTGGTGATGATTTATCAGGAAGTGCTATTGATGACAGATGGCAGGGAAAAATTGATGAAGTTAAGATCTGGAATCGGGCATTGACTCAAACAGAAATTGCTGATATTTATACTAATGAGAATGCAGGGTTAAATTATGATGGAACATCACGGGTATGTAAATCATGCAATGGTTCATCAATCACTGCTGGAAATTGGGATCTTATAGGAATCCCAGCAGATAGCCGTACTACTCCTTTAACTGTTAATGATGTATTTGGTGATGACATGAATGGTACTTTTGGTACGGATTGGAAAATTTATAAACGTACCTATAGTACAACTGATAATAGTAGTGCTTATGAAGAACTTGCCTTAACAGATACGTTGGATTTTGGTCAAGGGTATTGGCTGGGAAGTAAATTAAATAGTGAATGGTATGTCGATGGGACACCTACAGTTGATTATAATTCAACAAGTAGTGATTGTACTGCAAGCCAATGTGTTGAAATTGACTTAACATCAGTAACACATGACTTTACTGTAGATGGAGATGATGGTACTGGTTCTCATCGTTATAACATGAGTGGATTTACAGGAATGGTAAAACCTGTAAATTGGGCAGATTGTAGATTTGTTATTGATGGTACAGCATATACACCAACTGATGCCAATGCTTCTGGATTTGCTGATAAGCAAATATGGCTTTATAATGGCACTGGAACAGATAAAAGTAATTCTTATACAACTTGTGATGATACCATGCCTTGTAAACTCATACCGTTTAAAGGTTTCTGGATAAAACTACACGGTTCAACAAAAAACAAAACAGTCAAACTGTTGATTCCAAAGGAGTAAGAAATGTTAAATAAAAAAGAGATCATTACTTCATTGATATCGGTTTTGATGTTGCTTGGATGTGATTCCAGCAGTCAGCAATTAAACAATGGAGCTGATACTGAGAAAAGGCTTTCAAAAACTGCGGCAGTAGAGACAAAACCGTCCAATTGGTATATTAGATTGGTAGCTGAAGATCCTGCTAGAGCATTAAAATCTGTTAGTACGCAGCTTGGTGAGCTGGAAGAAGATGATGCGGTAGAAAAACATACACTCAAAGCACTTACCCCTTTCGAGAGTAGCTATCTGGATATTATTTTCCGTGACCCTGTTGGCGTGGCTTCTGGTGACTATAAAGTTAATTTTCATAACTATGAAGAAGGAAGTGAAGATCGATGGAGTTTTACAGTACGTACAGATGATAATACTACGGATATTTTACTTACATGGAGAGGTATTTATATTTTAACACCTTATGAAGATGAACAAGGTCGTCAACGTTATAAAGAGCATCAATCTGCAACAAATCCATTAGTTAAAAATATGAAATTGATTGATAAGAGTAATGGAAAAGAGATTGCTGCAGTAGTCAATGGAGAAGTACAAACGTATGGTTTCAATATGGAGGGGCAGACTGAAAGAACTTTTCAGTGGGTTGTCCAAGTAGATGAAGTGCTGATACCACTGGAAACAAATAAATCCTTAGTATTAAATGCAAAAGTCATACAAAAAGATGTGAGTAAAAGTAAAACAATAAAGATGTTTGACTTGAATAAACCACCCATGATAAAGGAGGAGAGTTTTGGTAAATAAGAAGACCGTACTAAATTCTAAAATTGAAGAAGTATTAGAAGAAAAACAAAAGAAAACAGAACTTTCACGACGAAGTTTTCTCAAAAAATCAGCATACTCTGCACCTGTTTTGATGGCAATGGGAAATTTAGTAAAACCTACACCAACGCATGCAGATTTTTCAACTGGACCTGATGGACCACCAGCTCAAGGTTGGAACCCGTAGCAAAAATAAGATTTTATATAGTACCTTTAACATAGGAATGATTTTTTCTTTCAGAGACGAAATGGGAATCGATTCTCAAAAATTTTTGTTATAATCATGGGAAAAAGGCTCTTGATGATCTTTGGACACCATTTTGATTTCCAGAGTGAACCCATTCTACAAAAAGAGTATAGTTCCTTTCTTTCCGATTCTTCTTACTCCCTTGAAAATCAGACCATGAAAGTTGTAGAATTCTCTCAACTTTCACTTTTAGATGATTTCTCTCTTAAAACAGATTGGCTTGATATGTCCGGTCAGAAAGCACGATATCATAGTACTCTTCCTTTTGAAGATGTAGATGGAGACTTATCTTGGGCGTTGGAGATCAAAGATATCGTTACGTTGGTCTGGGATGTATCAGATCAAAAAATCATTTATACCAAAGGTAAAAACTATACACCTCAAAGACTTCGTTTTTGGATATATCACACTTTTTTCCCACTTGTTTTAGAACTACAAAGAAAATACCGTATCTTACACGTGGGTTCTGTGGAGATAGAAGGGAAACCTGTACTTTTTTCTGCTTTTTCTTTCGGGGGTAAGTCTACCTTGACAG
>JAPHUJ010000100.1 GCA_026193735.1 Sulfurovum sp. | reverse complement strand
CGATTAGCAGAATTGAAGGCCATTTACGGGCTGAAGTGGAAATAGATAATGAGGGTATTATAAAAGAGGCATATGTCAGTGGGCAGCTTTTTCGTGGTATCGAGATCATTTTAAAAGACAGAGATCCAAGAGATGCCGGTTTATTGGCCGGAAGGATATGTGGCGTTTGCACCAATTCACATTTTCGAGCAGCTGTCAGTACCGTTGAAGATGCATACGGTATACAGGCACCTAAAAATGCTGAGATCATCAGAGACCTCATGTCCTTGGCACTTTTTATTCAAGATCATGTGACCCATTTTTACCATCTTCACCTATTGGATTTTGTAGATGTCACCAAAGCATTGGAAGCAGATCCAAAGATGACAAGCAAAACAGGCCATCTCTATTCTCCTCAACCTTATGCAAATTCCCATGCACACTATATTGGAGTGAAAGAGAAGGTGGCTAAATTTGTAAAATCAGGAAGACTCGGTCCTTTTTCTAATGGGTACTGGGGTCATAGTGACTATAAACTGACACCTGAAGAAAATTTACTGCTACTTTCACATTATCTCGAAGCACTGAAATTCCAGTCCGACATTTCAAAAGCCATTGCCATATTTGGTGCAAAAACACCGCATCCTCAAACCATTGTTGTTGGTGGTATCACCAGCGTTGCCGATATGATAAATCCACAAAGGTTAAATGAGTTTATATTTATTCTCAAAGATGCCAAAGGTTTCATCGATCGGGCATACCTACCAGATATGAAACTTTTGGCAACAGCTTACAAAGAGGAGATAAGATCCGGATCAGGCAGGAGTATGGGAAATTTTCTAAGTGTTGGCGGTTATTGTTTTGATGATGAAAATCTACTTTTTGAAGACGGTGTCATTTATGGCCATGACTTTGAAGATATTAAGAGTTTTGATGAACATAAAATTACTGAAGAAGTCGAAAGAGCATGGTACAAAGATGACAAACCCTACTACACAGATCTTAATGAAGATGGAACACTGAAGACTGCAAGATCAGATGACAAATATTCATGGATAAAAGCCCCGAGATACAATGGTAAAACGATGGAGTGCGGGCCGCTTGCAAGGATTTTAATATCATATAAAAAAGGTAACCCTTTTATCAAGCCATTTGTAGATGATTTTTTGTCGTTTTGTGATCTGGAACTTTTAGACCTCTCTTCAACAGTGGGCAGAAATGCAGCCAGAGCTATAGAAAGCGCCTATATCTCAGAATATATCTTCAAATTCATCAACAGACTGGTGGAGAACATCAAATATTATGATACAAATACCTGGACAAAATATACTTTTGAAAGCTTGCCGAAAGTGGCAAAAGGAAGAATATTTTTTGAAGTACCCAGAGGTATATTATCACACTTTATCAATATTGAAGATCAGAAGATCAAGAACTATCAAGTGATTGCTCCTACCACCTGGAATGCTTCTCCAAAAGACAGTAAAAATCAAAGAGGTCCTTATGAAGAAGCCCTCATAGGTATAAAACTTGATGACCCTTCACGACCTCTCGAAGTCTTAAAGGTTTTGCACTCATTTGACCCATGTCTTGCATGTGCAGTACATGTCATCGATGTTAAAGGTAAAGATATAGGTAAGTATAAGATGCATACGATCTGTTCTATTTAAAAAAGTATATTAAGCCTTTAAACTGCTAAACCAGTCTAGCTCATCCAATACTTCCCATGGATACCCGGCATATCCGATCTGTCCTTTTGCTGCGATATCAGCATACAAGAAACGCTCTTCACTTGGACGATCCAGACCAAACTTTTCAGTGATCCATCTAGGGGTAAGTAGAAATTTATCAGCGATGATCTGTGACAGTTCCTCATCTTTCATCTTTGTCAGACTCGTATGTTGTGTATCGACAGTGACGGAAGATGGTCTGGGTTCAGCGATCACATAAGAGAGTTGTATGAGTGCTTTTTTAGCCAATCCTGCTGCGACGATGTGTTTTGCTAACCACCTTGCGGCATAGAGTGCTGTACGATCTACTTTAGTATAATCTTTGGAACTTTGTGATCCACCGCCTATCGGGGCATAACCGCCATAAGTATCACACACTACCTTCCTGCCTGTCAAACCCGAATCTGCAATAGGGGAATGTTGAACAAATCTCCCTGTATTATTAATATAATACTCTATGTTATCTTCGTCAAAGTGTCCTGCTTCAAATTTTACATTCTCTGTGATGATCTTTTTGACCAAAGTCTTAACCTCTTTCAATTCTACAGTTTTACTATGAGAGATCGCCACAATGATCTTTGCAATGCGTTGTGGATCACAGTTATCAAAATTTACTTTCGTGTCGTAATCCATCACCACTTCTGTTTTAAGATCCACACCAAATGTCTCCGGATGCTTGAGAGCATAATCATACAATGCATCCCTGATATCTCTGGCATACGAAAAAGCAGTAGGCATGTAATCTTCTCGTTCACTTGTCGCATAACCAAACATCATTCCCTGATCTCCAGCCCCTATCTCATTATCTGCTTTGACCACTCCCATAGTAATATCTGGAGATTGTGTACTGACATAGACATGTATCTCTGCCTCGTCAGGGAAAAAAGTTTCACCTCTATCAAATCCAACTTCAGGATATCCGATCTGCTTTAATGCTTTTAATGCGATCTCTTCATAAAAAGCTGAGTCAAGAGAGACTTTAGTTTTTACTTCGCCACCTATGATGATATGCTTACCGCTTATAAATACTTCGGTAGCGATTTTGGAATCAGGATCAAGTTGAAGTAATGTATCCACAATAGTATCAGCAATAATATCAGCACATTTATCCGGATGACCTGCCGAAACAGCCTCTGAAGCAAAAAGATACATAATATTTCCCCTTTTTTGTGATAATGTATTATCTTAACAGAACTATACTTTAGTGAGCGCTTTCAATATTTTTCTTCTATTGCT
>JAPHUJ010000180.1 GCA_026193735.1 Sulfurovum sp. | reverse complement strand
TTCTATAATTTTAGCTATTTGTGTTTCAAGATTCATCTTGCTTATCCTCATCATCTTTCGAATGTCTAGTACCTATTTGTTTAAACAGGTCTTCTATCCGACTTACTTTTTCTAACTGGTGGTCAAATTCAAAGGTAAAATGTGGAGCCTTGAACCACCCTTCACTTTGTTTACAGTGGTTTTGTATATATCCAGCCACTGCACGCAGCTGTCTAAGTGCCTCAGCCTGTTCTTTCTCATTTAGAAATGAAGTATCCAAATAAACTTTTGCATCAGATCTGCCTTTTGAACAGACCACGTCAGTCACTGTCAGTCCATTGATACGTTCATCATCCAAACTACCAAGTGCTTCTGGAATTATTTCTTTGAGTACAGACTCTACACGATGTCTTTTAATTTCTTCATGTGTCATCTTTAACCTTTCTTATTCACAATGCGACTGGTCGCATGAGCTAACTGCTGAAGTGCCCAACGGAAATACCCCTGGGATATAGAACTCAGCATCAGCGTAGTAATTTGAGCTTTGCCCAAATGACGTCTTATAGTGTAACCTGCTCTTCAACATCTTTAAAGGTTTCGATCACATCGCCCTCTTTAATATCATTAAAGTTTTCAAGCATAATACCACACTCATATCCATTCTTCACTTCTTTTACATCTTCATTGAAACGTTTGAGTGATGAGATCTTGCTTTCATACACAACCACACCATCACGAATAAGTCTCGCTTTAGAATTTCGTGTGATCACACCATCAGAAACCTTACAACCTGCGATAGTTCCTATTTTAGCAACTACAAATGTTTCACGTACATCTGCCTGCCCTGTGACTTCTTCAGAAATAACTGGACTCATCATACCACCAAGAAGTGCTTTTACATCATCCAGAAGATCATAAATAATAGAGTAAGAACGTATCTCTATACCTAACTCTTTTGACTTCTTTTTCACTGCACCCGTTGGACGTACATTAAATCCAAGTACAACTGCATGCTCAGATGCATCAGCAAGTGCAAGATCACTCTCAGTTACCCCACCTACACCTTCATGAATAATGTTTACTTTCACTTCTTCATTTCTAAGCTTCTCTAGACTGCCTTTGATGGCTTCAAGAGAACCTTGAACATCTGCTTTAATGATCACAGGAAGTGACTTGAGCTGTCCTTCGGCAATAAGTGCAGATAAGTCATCAAGAGATGCTTTCGTACTCTTAGAAAGTTGCTTAGTTCTATCATATTCAGCTCTTTTCTCAGCCAATTCACGCACTTCTTTATCTGTTGCCATCGCGATAAGTTCATCACCGGCTCCAGGTACTTCGTTAAGTCCTACAATGGCTGCTGGCGTACTTGGTCCGATCTCTTTAACATTGCTTCCGTCATCAAGTCTAATCGCCTTAATACGTCCGTATGTTTTACCTGCGATAACATTGTCACCTACGTGCAATGTACCATTTTGTATGATGACATTGGCTACTGGTCCAAAACCTTTTTCAAGTGAACTTTCCACTACAACTGCTTTTGCTTCTCTGGTTGGATCCGCTTTTAGCTCCATCACTTCAGCTTGTAAAAGAATAGTCTCAAGTAAATCATCTATACCCATACCAGTATGTGCAGAGACAGGAACAAATTCATACTCTCCACCCCAATCTGTTGCCATAATACCCAGTTCAGAAAGTTGTGCTTTCACATTATCAGGATTTGCAGATTCTTTATCCATTTTGTTAATAGCAACGATCATTGGCACACCTGCGGCTTTAGTATGGGCAATCGCTTCTTTCGTTTGAGGCATCACGCCATCATCTGCTGCAACAACAATAATAACAATATCTGTAGCCTGTGCCCCTCGTGAACGCATTTCAGTAAATGCCTCGTGACCCGGAGTATCGACAAAAGTAATTTTCTTCCCATTCTTTTCTACCTGATACGCACCTACATGCTGCGTAATACCGCCTGCTTCTTTAGCTGCTACTTTTGAAGTACGTATTCTATCAAGGAGTGATGTTTTACCATGGTCAACGTGTCCCATAATGGTGATCACAGGTGGTCTTTCTTCAAGATTTTCATCTTCTACTGCATCATAAGCATCTGAATAGTCAAGCTCATCAAGAGGATTGATAGTTGTGACTTCCACTTCAAACTCTTCTGCCAGTATTTCAATTTCATCTTTACTTAAAAAGTCATTTTTGGTTACCATCATACCAAGTGCAAAAAGTACACCGACAACTTCACCGACAGAACGGTTTATTTTTTCAGCAAACTCATAGACTCTTACATTCTCAGGGATTTCCACAGATGTTACAATTTCCGTATTTTCTATTTTGTCATACTTCTTACGTTTACCACCACGCTTTAATGAACGATTTTGCTGAGGACGAAATACTTGTCTTACCTTAGCACTTCCTCCATTTGCCGCTTCTCTCTTTTTCATTTCTTCTTTACGTTTTTGTTCTTGACGCATCATATCTTCATAAATATTTTTATCAGAGAAATCTAAAAGC
>JAPHUJ010000151.1 GCA_026193735.1 Sulfurovum sp. | reverse complement strand
ATGGTCATAATACCTTTGAGATTTATCTGAGGACAGCTTTCTTTGATAGCCTGATAGATGTCAACAGCTTCTTCACTACTTACCCCTGACTTACTCACTTCATTTGCTGCATTGAGCTGAAGTAAACAGTTCATTTTTGTTTCTTTTGCTAAGAGTTTTTTATTGAGTTCTGTTGCCAACTCCATGCTGTCAAGTGACTGCATAAGAGTAGGGCGTAAATCTATGAGATTATTAATTTTGTTTTTTTGGAGTGTGCCTATCATGTGCCATTCAAGGGGAAGTGTCTCAAGTGCTTCCATACGTTCTTTAAGCTGTTGCACCTGGTTTTCGCCAAAAGCTCTTTGTCCCAGTTCATAGAGTGTAGAAATATTTTCCAGTTCAGTGTATTTGGCAACAGTAACTAGTTTTACTATGTGGTGTTCACTCACAGATATACGTGCTTGTTCAATGTTCCAAATGACTTTATCCAGATTCGATCTTAAGTGTTCTTTGTCTAATATCATAATTATTGTCCTCCCCAAAGTCTATTGATATCATTATACAATCCCAATATCATAAGAGAGATTAGAATACTCCAGCCTATTAGTGTGATGTACGTCATCACCTGTTCACTTGCAGTTTTACCTGTGAGCATCTCGTACAGGTTAAACATGATATGCCCACCATCCAAAGCAGGGATAGGAAGCAGGTTAAGCACACCTAGGTTCACTGAAATGAGAGCAGTAAAAAAGAACAGAGCCAGAATACCTGCAGAGCTGGCTTCGGCTGTCACATCTACAATAGTTATGATACCTCCCAATTTATCTGCACCTACAACACCTGTGATAAGTTTTTGTACGCTCTCTATGATGAGTAAAGAAGCCTTTTTTGTCTCATCCCATGCGTAATCCAGACCATCTATAAATCCGAAGTAGACGGTCGTTTGTTTTCCTAAAGGACTGATACCGATGATACGTCTGGTGATCTTTTCTCCAAAAACATTTTTGTCATCTATGATCTTTGGAGCAAGTTGCAGAGTGATAAGTTGTTGTACACGTTCCACTATGATCGTTATGCCACCGTTGCTACCATTAATGTTTTGACCGATATCCTCCCAGTAGAGAATATTGTTGCCATTGACCTGGATGATCTTATCTTCTTTGGTTAATCCTGCTTTAAATGCAGGTGTATCTTTGCCTACTTCTCCTACATAAGGCAACAACTTTGGGACACCTAGGTTTGCGATAGCAAAATAAAGTAGAAAAGCCAATAAAAAGTTAGCAAATGGTCCAGCCAGCAAGATGATGATACGCTGCCATGGTTTCTTTACAGTGTAAGAGTCTTCATCATAAGAAATATTTGTAGGATCAGTATCATCCTGACCTTTCATTTTGACATAACCACCAAGGGGAATAGCTGAGAGACTCCACTCTGTTTTTCCTATCATCTTCGAATAAATTTTTTTACCAAAACCTATACTAAAGACATCAACCTGCACACCAAAAAAACGTGCTGCAGTAAAGTGTCCTAGCTCATGAAAAAAGATAAGTACCGATAAGACTAAAAGTGCAACTAAAATGCCCATAAAATTCCTCTCTATAAATATGATGAATTATATCCAAGTGTTGTAAAATATTGATATAGATTAAAAATATAATGAAAAATTTGGCTAAAATAAAACATAAGTATAAGGATGGAAAGATGAATAAAAATAGTGATTTTACAGAAGAAATGATCAGAAACGTTGAAGATGAAACGTCTGATATGATAGAGGGGATGATAGACGAAATTGAAAATGAAACTTCAGAAGCTGTAGATGAAGTGATAGAAGAAGTTGAAAATGAAGTTCCAGAGAGTGTAGAAGAAGAGATGGAACAAGTAGAAGAATTGGTGGAGGATATTCCTCTACCAGAGAAAACTAAAAAGCATATAAAGGCAAAACATCTTGTAGAAAAAGCGAAAAAGATAGTTGATGAATCAAATAAACGGACAGAGTCGTGTAAACTTTTACTTGAGGCTGACTTGAAAGAGTATGAACATGCAAAATCGGAACT
>JAPHUJ010000205.1 GCA_026193735.1 Sulfurovum sp. | reverse complement strand
TTCCAAAACCCTAATATGAATGATGACACGAACCCTTTCCGTGTTACAGACAGATATGGTGAAGCAAGATTTGCCAAAGGGGATATCAGAAATTCTGGAGGTGGTTGTTATACAAGACGTGATGCCCACTCCAATCCTAATGCCAAACCTCCATTTTTCCTCAATGATTATGGTAAATGGCAACTTGAAAATGTTTCGACCAAAGATGAATATGGTAAAGATACTGATGTACTTAGAGGTCTATACTGTACAAACTGTCACACTAAGGTTGCACAGGAACTTTATGTCTATGATGACTTGACACATGACTCACTTCAAGAAGGGAAAACACTTAGAAATAAAACTCTTAAAGAGATTATAGATGTTGTAGCTGATGGAGACATGCAATGGTTCTCTGAACTTGCTGACCAAAGAACAACAGGTTACAACGAAGTACTGAATTTTTATATAGAACATAAGTCTGCTACATTGGTGAAAAATATTGGTGAAAATAATACACTGGATCTTAAACCTTGGAACCATAAAACAGGGAAAAAGATACCATACTCAACTGTTTCTGCCGGTAATGACTGGTGGTTGTCAGCAAGTCAACCTCACTGTGCAGACTGTCACTTAGCACCGTTTGTTGAGCAAGATACTGGAGGTAAATACTTTCCGATCGATCAGCCTAACAAATATTCACTATACAGATACTCTAAAGCACATGGTAATATTGCTTGTCAAACATGTCATGAATCGATGCATGGTCTTTACTCTTCAAGGTATGATGGAGATAAGAGATCAGTGGATGTGACAACATACCAACAAGCACTTCAATACAGTCCTGATGGTAAATATGCCGGACCAGTTACATGTTCTGCATGTCACACTGTAAATAACAATGGTGTACCTGTTCAACTGGAAGGTACCGAGTATGCAAATGACTACTGGGCGTCAGTAACATTGGCACACTTCATGAGAGAAGGAGACCAAAAACTTTTAGTCAAAGAATTGACTAAAAAGTATCCTTACAACCTTTCAACGAAAGTTGTTACGGATGGTTGGAAGTAATTCTAATTCTCTTTGAACCAACTATCAGAAGATAGTTGGTTCTCTTTATCCTTGCTCATGCAGAGGGCTTCTTTATAATCTCCTCTTTTCATCTTATGCATTACAATTTTTAAGCACTCAAAACATCTTAACAATACGTATTAAATTATCTTTATATAAGGAATTATCATAAGTTGAACGTTCCTTTCTCTCTCAGAAAGAGAAGAAAAGAGAATACACATTATTTTTTACGGAGAAAAACACCACTCTCAACATGTGTAGTATGTGGAAACTGGTCATACATAGCTGCTTCTATGACAGTATGCGTTTGTGCAAGCGTTTCCAAATCTCTTGCAAGCGTTTCAGGATTACATGAAATATAAATGATATTTTCTATATTTGAAATAAGTTCTATTGTCCCTGCATCCAATCCCGCACGCGGCGGATCAACCAAGACCGTACTGAAATTGTAACTTTTTAAGTCTATATCTTTAAGTCTGGAAAACTCCCTTACGCCATTCAATGCCTCTGTCATCTCTTCAGATGCAAGTCGTGCAAACGTAATGTTCTCAACCCCATTAAGTGCACAGTTTTCCAATGCTGCCTGTATGGAACGTTTACTTATCTCTGTAGCCAAGACTTTGTCAAAATAATGAGAAAGAGGAAGTGTAAAATTTCCCAGACCGCAGTAACTCTCTAAAAAATCACCATGCCCTACAGTTTTTGCCTGTTTTACAGCCCACTCTATCATCTTTACATTAACTGTTGGATTAGGTTGAGTAAAGCCGCTTTCATACTGCACATAGGTAAATGTTTTACTGTCTATGTCCAACTTCTCTGTGACAAATTCATCTGAAAGAATAACCTTTTGTTTACGGCTGCGTCCCATGATCTTACAGTCCAGTTCTTCTTCAAGATGCTTTGCTTCAGTACTCCAGGTATCATCTAATTTTTTATGGTACAACATAGTGATGAGGCATTCATCCGTAGTCGTTGCTAAAAACTCTACAGCAAACAGACGATACTTTAATATTTCTGTCGAAGCATTGATCTTTTCAAGTAGCTTCCACATACGTTTTTCTATAGGTTCTATGACTTTAGGACACTCTTCTATGTTAATGGCACCTTTTTTCTCGATATTACCCATAGCATAGTGACACACATCATCCTCATGCCAAATACGAAACTCTGCTCTGGCTCTGTAATGATCTGAAGGAGAATCAAATACTTCTAATTTCCCACGATAAAAAGGAGCCAAAAGTTCAGAAACCATCGTCTCTTTTTGCTTTAATTGCTTCTGATACCCTATTTCATATAGTCCACAAGACCCACAACTTCCAAAATGTTTACAGTTCAAACTTCATACCTTTAATTTGCATTGGATATAATCACAATAATAATATAATATGTGTAATTTTACCCAAAAGGTCCAAAATGTCTATAAGTGTTGTCATACTCGCAGCAGGTCAAGGTACAAGAATGAAGTCTACGACCCCAAAGGTACTTCATAAAATTTCCGGAAAGTCTATGCTATTTCATGCTATAGATGCTGCACAGAAGATCTCTGATGATATCACTATTGTACTCTACCACCAAGCTGAACGCATACAAGAAGAGATAGAAACACACTACAGCGGCATACATTTTCATATACAGGATGCCGCACAGTTTCCAGGTACTGGCGGGGCCATGAAAGATGTTCATAGCACACACAGTAAAGTACTTATACTCAATGGGGACATGCCCCTTGTTACTATGTCTGCTCTTGAATCGCTGATGCAGGGAGATGCTGACATTAATATGTCTGTTATCAAATTAGACAACCCTTCCGGGTATGGACGTGTAGTTATTAGTCAGGGTAATGTCGTTGAGATCGTAGAAGAAAAGGACTGCATTCCTGCTCAAAAAGAGATACAAACTGTCAATGCAGGTGTCTACTGTGTCAAAAAAGAATTACTAGAACGTTATATCCCTGCACTCAGTAATGAAAATGCCCAAAAAGAGTACTATCTCACAGACATCATCAAAATGGCTGTAGATGAAGGTAAAACGGTGCATCCTGTCATCGTTGAGGAAGAAGAATTTAAAGGGGTGAATTCCAAACTTGATCTCGCTCATGCAGAAGAGATACTTCAAAGACGTATCAAAACAGAGTGGATGAAAGCAGGTGTAAGCATGCGTTTGCCAGAAACCATCTATATCGACTCTCGTGCCAAATTTGAAGGTGAATGTATCCTCGAGAATGGTGTGAGCATACAGGGTGCCTCACATATTATTTCTTCTCATATTAAAACACACTCAGTCATAGAAGATGCCCATATAGAAAATTCCGATGTAGGTCCTATGGGTAGAATCAGACCTAATTCAAAACTGGTGAATTCACATGTTGGGAATTTTGTAGAGGTTAAAAAATCAACACTTACCGGAGTGAAAGCTGGTCACTTGGCATACATCGGTGATGCCACTATCGGTGAAGGCACGAACCTTGGGGCAGGAGTGATCACCTGTAATTATGATGGTAAGCACAAATACAACACTATAATTGGTAAAAATGTATTTGTAGGTTCGGATACACAAATTGTTGCACCTGTGAATATAGAAGATGATGTCATCATTGCTGCAGGAACAACGGTCAACAAAGATGTGAAAAAAGGTGACCTGGCTATCTCGAGAACAGAGATGAAGATCATCAAAAACTTCTTTTATAAATTTTTTGGAGATAAATAATATGCAAATTGATTTAACAGGCAAATCTGTACTCTTAGGCGTTACAGGAAGCATTTCAGCTTATAAGGCCTGTGATCTAGCACGTCTTTTTATAAAGGCCGGTGCCCAAGTACATGTGGTGATGACAAGCTCCGCAGAACGTTTTGTATCAGCACTTACTTTTGAAGCACTGACACGGAATCCTGTACTGACAGAAAGCAGCGAGAGCTGGAGTTCTGAGCTTAACCATATAGATATTGGTAAAAAATGTGATGTCTTTATCATTGCTCCTGCTACTGCAAATACACTGAACAAACTAAGTAAAGGTATAGCAGATAACATCTTAACACAAACAGCTCTTGCCTTTGCCGGAGAAATGCTTGTAGCACCTGCGGCAAACACACAAATGCTTAAAAACCATTACACAACAGGCAGTCTGAAAATGCTTGGTGTAAATGACTATACGATCATAGAACCACAAGAGAAATTACTTGCCTGTGGTGATATAGGATCTGGTGCATTGGCCGAACCCACTGAAATCTTTTTTGAAACATCTAAAGCACTTTTAAAAGAGGACTTTTGGGACGACAGACGCATCGTTGTAACAGGAGGAGGTACACGTGAGAAGATAGATGAAGTCCGTTACCTCTCTAACTTCTCTTCAGGGAAAATGGCAAAATCACTTTGTCTTTCTCTCTACCTCAAAGGTGCTGATGTCTGCTACATCACCAGTATGGGAAATGAAGGCTTACCTCAAAGTATCTACACTATAGATGTGGAAGATACAGAAGAGCTTTTAGACTATACTAAAGATGCTATACGTGTTGCAAAGAAAGGGAAAATGAGTAAACCTTCCATGAACAGTACTGATAGACACCTCATACAAAAAGAACCTTATCTTTTTATGGTAGCAGCAGTCTCTGACTTTACACCAAAATTTCCACAAGAAGGCAAACTGAAAAAGTCTATACTTGGTGAGTCATGGAACCTAGAGCTAAAACAAACACCTGACATTCTCTCCAGCTTAGATAAAATAGACATCAAAACAATAGCTTTTAAAGCAGAGATGGACCCGAAGAATGGTTTAGCCAATGCACAGGCACTTCTTGAAACAAAACATGTGGATGCAGTCTGTTACAACTTACTGAACAACAGTGACAGTTTCGGTACTTCTGATAATGAAATCACTTTTATTACAAAAGAGAAGACCATACCTTTGGGGAAAACAGACAAACTAACCCTTTCCACTAAAATTCTTAATGAAGCGAAAACACTAAGTAATGACTAAAAACATTTTAAAACATCTTGCTATCATCATGGATGGAAATGGAAGATGGGCAGCTGAACGTGGACTTTCACGCACCAAAGGACATGAAAAAGGTGCTGAAACGATCCGTGCGATCACTACCTGTTGTGCTAAGCACCCCACTGTAGAAACAACCACTTTTTATGCCTTCAGTACAGAAAACTGGAAACGTCCTAAATTTGAGGTAGAATTCCTCATGAAACTACTTAACCGATACCTCCAAAAAGAACTGGAAACCTATCAATCACATAATATCCGTTTTCAAGCTATTGGTGATATTGAAGCCTTTAGCAAACCTCTACAGGATCGCATCAGAAACACAGAAGAACTTACAAAATACAATACCAGTCTGACACAGGTACTGGCCTTGAATTATGGTGGACGGGCAGAAATAACATCTACAGTCAATACACTGATAGCACAAGGTAGAACAACGATTACAGAAGATGATATTTCGCAAGGACTTCAAACACCTTATACGGATATTGACTTACTTATCCGTACCAGTGGAGAAGAACGTATTTCCAACTTTCTTTTATGGCAACTCTCCTACAGTGAGTTATATTTTACGCCTACCCTTTGGCCTGATTTCACTAGCAAAGAATTAAAGAAAATCATAGAAAATTTTGAGCAGCGTACACGACGCTTTGGAGGTGTTAAATGATTGAAATAGTCATGGGTAGCATAGTCTTTATATTTGGGATCATGATAGGATCATTTTTGAATGTGGTCATATACCGTATTCCAAAAGGTGAAAGTATTGTCTTTCCTGCATCCAAATGTCCAAGTTGCCAAACCAGTCTTAAGTGGTATCACAATGTCCCTATCTTTTCATGGTTGATACTGGGTGGAAAATGTGCATTTTGTAAAGAGCCTATTGCCAAACAATATCCTATAGTTGAGTTTCTAACCGGTATCGTTTTTTTGGCACTTTACTTCAAATTAGGATTAGTCTGGTATCTTCCTTTTATGGCTGCTTCTTTTGCGGCATTGTTTGCTCTTGTGATGATAGACTTTAAATATATGGCAGTCCCTGATAATGTAAATTTTGCAGCACTTATTTTTGCTCTTGCTCAGCCTGAGTTTCTTATGGCACTACTCTACGCAGCTATCGCAGCAGGTGGACTTTATCTGATAGGCTTACTCTCTTCACTCATTGCGAGGAAACAAGCTATGGGTGGGGCAGATGTCATTGTGGCAGGAACAATGGGAGCTTTGCTTGGATTTCCAAACTTTTTTGTTGCTCTATTTCTGTCTGCGCTTTTAGCGCTTATTCCCTCGCTGATAAATCGCGAAACCGGCGTACCTTTTGTTCCTTTCTTGGCATTAGCCACATTTATTGTGTACCTTTATGATACACAAGCGACTCAACTATTGGAAACGATTATCTATGGTTAATGTAAAAGGATACATATCATCAAATTTTACAAAATCATTTTTGACGATATTTCTGCCCTTTTTTATGATCATATCATTGGTATATCTTGTCAAAATAGCTGCACTTACCGCTAAAATACAAATCACCTTTTGGGAACTGCTTACACTTTACAGTTACTCCGTACCAGATATTGTTTTCTACACTTTACCTTTGTCGTTTATCGCTGCCTTGGCAAATGTACTTATAAAACTTTCTCAAGACAACGAACTCATTGCACTTTATGCACTTGGACTTCAAGCAAAAAAAGTACTACATAGTTTACTCATGCTCGGTCTGCTTTTTTCACTTTTGCTAACTACTATCTCTTTTTTGGCAATGCCTCTTAGTAAACAATTCTACAAATCCTTTAAAGAAAAGAAAAAAACCGAGGCTAAACTCAATATCGTTGCCGGACAATTAGGTCAAAAGTTTGGAAACTATTACATCTATGTAAAAGAAAAAGAAAATGGTGTATTGAGCGATATCGTCATATACAATCGTACAGACAATACAGAAGAACAGTTCTTTTCATCTCAAACGGGACAACTTAATTATAAAGAAAATGCCGTCTCCTTGTTACTTCATGAAGGTTATGGGTATACCTACGCAAAAACAAAATTACAGCAGGTAAAATATAAAACCCTGGAAGTCTATGACAGTGCAAAAAAAAGAGGATTTAAATTTGAAGATATCGTATCATATTGGAGTAAAGCAGATACTGACATTAAATTAATGCACAGGATCTTATTTTTTCTTTTTGTAAGTCTCATTCCTTTACTCTCAGTGTATCTTGTCGCTTCATTTACCATGATAAATCCACGATATCAACCAAACCGTTCATTTATTGTCATCTTTGCAACCACACTACTCCTCTACATGATCGCATCTTCATTAGAAAAATGGGGAAGTCCACTTACCTTAGGTATATCTGCAATTCTCATCGTAATTCTGGGTCAATGGCTCTTTAAAAAACGTGTATCAAAGTACTTCTAATGGTTCAACTATGCGTGTAAAAGCGGTCATATCTTATGATGGCAGTCAGTATCAGGGCTTTCAAAAACAAAGATCTACAAAACATACCATAACCTCTGCTATAGAAAATGCACTTGTCTCTTTACAAATACATTCACCCGTTGTTGGAAGTGGAAGAACTGATGCCGGTGTACATGCAACCGGACAGGTCATACACTTTGACCTGCCAGACTTTTGGACTGATCTGGAAAAACTTAAACTCAATTTAAATCGAAAATTAATAGATATTTTTTTTAAACATATCAGCCCAACAGCTGATGATTTTCATGCCAGATTTGCTGCAAAAAAAAGACTGTATCGTTATGTATTTAAGACACAAAGACCTTCAGTATTTGAACATAAATATATTTCATAT
>JAPHUJ010000067.1 GCA_026193735.1 Sulfurovum sp. | reverse complement strand
TCAAGAAAAGAGACTTTGATACCTCCTCTAGACCTATAACTATGTACAATGTCTTGTCGTGAATTTGGTACCATATACAATACAGCTGTTGAACCTGCAGGTACAGTCAATGTCATATTATCATTAGTAACTCTATATATATTTGCTTTAGGCTTTACTGTTCTGAATGACCAACGCTTCTTTACCTTATTCCCATCTGCTACAGCTTCAAATACTACAGTGTATCTTGTATCAAACTCCAGTCTTTTCAACGGCATAAGTGAAAACTCCATTTTGGTTAAAAGATGGTTATGGTCATTTTTGTGTTGAAGTATTCTGCTTTCTTTTATCTCATTTTCATTTTCATCATATAAACGAAAATCTCTTAACGTTACACTTTTATAATTTACAGGATTAAACTGTACAGAAATAGGAAATCCGCTGACTTTGTAGCCAGGCAGAGGGTCAGGAGATTCATTATAAAAAGCAGGCCAGACATTCTTTTGTTCATTGTATGGGTAAAGTATGATATCTCTGTTTTTTCGTCGTATGTCATCTTGTTTTTCTTCAAAAAGAGACTTAGGCACCAGTTTGGCACTTTGATTACAAATATCTTTCATATAATAAACACCATTTGTCATACTAAATGATTGCTTACAAAGTTTTGAAACATGGGAGGAACCTATATCATACACATATGCCTGTTTGATCTTTCTTTTCTTCTGCGTTGAAGCAAACCCTAAACCTATCTCATCTTTGTCTAAATTCAAAAAAACGAAACGATGGTAGATCGCAGAAAAGAGATTATCAATGGATTTTTCCTGCCCTTCTGTATTGACAGAAATATTTTCCATTACAAAGGTAGAAGGATACCCTGCTTTTGTGACTCGATTTGAAGGTGTGATCCCAGTGTAGGCGTATTTACTTTTTTTTTCATAATGCCCGTTAGTCTGATTTTGTATAAGATATGTGGCATGAGAAACAGCCGCATTTTGCAAGGATTTATTGGGTTTTAGCTTAATGAGTCCGGCTTGTTCTCTAATGGTATTAAGATATGCCAAGCCTTCGTTCTCGCTATTGGCTTCAAGAGAACCCAATAGAAGAGCTGTAAAGAGATAAAAATACAGAAACGTATGTCGCACATTACCTACTTACAATGCATTCGCTGCTTGCAAGAAGTCCTCTGCAATGGACTTAGGATCTTCCAAACCTATGGAAACACGGATAAGCCCTTCATGTACACCCAGAAATTTACGTGCTTCTTCATTGAAGTCACTATAAATAGTACTGGTCATATGAAGTGCAAGTGTTCTGTTGTCTCCTATATTTGCTGTCTGAATAACAAGATTCAGTTTGTTAAGGAAAGTAAAGGCTCTCTCTTTTGTACCGCAATCTATGCTTAGCAATGGACCGCAACCTTGTGCAAAGTCTGACTTGTATCTTGCATTGTCAGGGCTTGAAGCCAATGAGGGATGATTTACACTCACTCCTTCTGGTAGCTTCTCATCAAGCAAAGCGGCTACTGCTTCTACACTTTTATTGATTCTCTCTACTCGTAGTGAAAGTGTTTCAAGCCCGATCATAGTCATAAATGATCCAAAGGCATTGGCAGTCATACCCAGATCACGGATTGCACGTTTTTTACAGATAGGTATAAAGGCTTTTTTACCCATCTTTTTGACTATTTTATGTACATCTGCATACTTGTCGTTTAGAAGTTTGTCACCCTCTTCTTTTACAGCCCTGAACACTGCTATACCACCAAGTGCAGCTGAGTGTCCTGACATATTTTTAGTTGAAGAGTGTACAGAAATGTCTGCACCCATCTCTAGAGGTCTAAGCAAGAGCGGTGTTGCTGTATTGTCTATCATCACTAGCGTCTCATATTGGTTACAAAGATCAATTATGCGCTGTACATCAGGAAGTGTAAGACTTGGATTACCTACAGACTCAAAAATAACCATCTTGATGCCACGTTTGAGGGCATTTTCAATGTGCGTAAAGTCATCAACATTGCAAAAACTATTTGTCACACCAAAACGTGCCAAAGTTTCATTCACCAAAGAGTATGTTCCACCAAAAAAGCCACCAATGCAAAGCAACTCATCGCCTGTGCTTAAAAAGGCTGTACAAACCATAGAAATAGCACCCATACCTGAAGATGTAGCAATGGCACCAAATCCACCTTCCATTTTTGCTACAATAGATTCAAGTTTTGCATTGGTTGGGTTACCTACGCGTGCATAAAGTGGTAAGTTTACTTCGCCTGCAAAAATACCTTCTGCCTGCTCTGCATTTTCATATCCGTAAGCAGCTGAAGGTGTGATAGTGGGTGCAATGGGTCCTACTTTTGAACCTACACTTTGTACAAGTAGGGTATTGAAGTAATTAAAATCCGTGGTATTGTTCATGGTCTGTTCCTATATTGAATAATTAAGCGTTTGATCGGCTTTGAGTTGATAGTTTTTAAGTTCAGAAAGAGGAATTTCAAATAGACTTGAAACATTCTGTTTTAAATCTTCCCAAAAGAGTTTTAATGCAGCATTGTCTGTTTTACAACTGTCTGAAAATATATCTGATTCCAGTATCAACACTACATCTTTAAGTGTGATATCTTTAAGATCTTTAGCGAGTTTATACCCACCATAAGCACCTTTGATACTTGTCAATATACCTTGTTTTTTGAGCTCTAAAAGTATCTGCTCCAGAAAGTTTTGGGGGATGGATGCATTCGCAGCTATCTCTTTTATCTTGAGCACTTCTTTCTCCGGGATGGAACCCAACTCTTGAAGTGCAGCGATAGCATAAATTGTTTTATTTGATATTCCTATCATTCTTTAAAAGACCTTTACTGATTTGTATTACATAGTATATCTTACATCCTATACAAAAATCGAATAATGTCTCAAGTAATGCACAAATTAACAAAATAATACTTAGTACTGTAGCAAGTGTGGTAAATCCTGCGACAAAAAAGATGACAATAAATAATGAAGTGACCAGTCCAAGATATAGCGCAAATCTTTTTGGTGATTCATCACAAAGTTTAGGTGCGATACCCCATCCTTTGAGTGCAAAGGTAGCAACGATCTGAAATGGACTGAAGTTTGATTGACGCAGTGCTCTTATGAAAAAGTCAAATAATATTACAAATATGAAGAAACTCTCTTGCGAAACCAGAAATATCATAGTAAACAGTGCCACTTGGAAAGAAATTATTCTTGCCATATTCGCATCAACTCTTCTTGTAGATATTGGACAACTTGGAGACATATTCTTTCCTTTCATTTAATCAACATTATCGAGCAAAGCTCTTGACCTACCTTAATACTGAGTTCTCTTCAGCAGGGAACTCCTCACTCAACCAATTATTCTTGTATTTAATAAGCACCTCTAAAGACCCTAGAGTGATTTACCACATTGACTTTTTCTTAGCTTCTCTATTAACAATATAGGGGAGACAATAAATAACTAAGAAAAATATCTAATGCCCTTGTCCAATGTAAATATCTAGGGTTTTTACAAGTGCTCATTTAATTTATGTGTGTATCTTAGCCAAATAGTTTTTTAATGTCAAGTAAATCTATAGGTTTTATAATAAAATGATGAATACATGCTACACACTGCATACACATAGTTATAATATTATATCTTATATAAATTGTTTAAAGGAATATTAAAATGAAAAAATATATCTATTTTGGTGAGATAGTGGAAGGATATACGATGCCTGTACTCAATGAGAGAGAGGCACGTGCAGGTGCAGGTATTTTACTCTTACCGGCTGTTGCATCATTTGTGAATTCATATCTAACACATAATTTTATATTTACAAAAATTTTTGTAACGGTCTTTATGGTAGATTTCTTTATACGTATTTTTATAAATCCCAACTATGCCCCTAGCCTCATTTTAGGTCGTTTTTTCGTACAAAATCAAACACCAGAATATGTTGGAGCGAAACAAAAAAGATTTGCATGGTCAATTGGGTTTGTTCTTTCAATTATTATGTTCTTGATCATTGTGATATTTGAGATTATGACACCTGTTAAAATTGCTATTTGCCTACTATGTATTACATTTTTATTTAGTGAAACTGCATTTGGTATATGTTTGGGGTGCATCATTTACAATAAAACACAAAAAAATAGACCACTTTATTGCGCAGGCAATGTTTGTGAAGTCAAAACAAAGGAAAAAATACAACAATTCTCTAAACAACAAATGATTAGTTTAATCCTATTTTTTACTGGTCTATATTTTTTAAGTTATGGGATGAATCAAAATGAAAATTATATAGAAAAAGATATGAATAAAAAACAAATGAAATGTGGAAGTAGGATGTAGTACAAATATCTATATATTATTCTTATAAAAATAATCATAAGTAGGATATACTAAAATATCTTACTTTCATACGAAGGAAAAAAATGAAAAACATAACTAAACTAGCTGTTGTTGCACTTTTTGGTTTTGCAATGTTCACAACAATTGTAAATGCAGGAAGTATTGAAAAGGGCCAAAAGATCTATGCTAAAAATATCAAAGCTCAATGTGCCGGTAAAAATGGTGGACAATTTGCTGCAACCTTGACACAAAAGGAATGGGAAGATGTTTTTAAAACAGGAATATTTAAAGCCAAAGTAAAAGAAATTTGCCCAACGATGGAAACATACAAAGACGAATGGACACCATTCCTTTTTGAATTTGCATATGAATATGCAAAAGATACTGGAAACGAACCCGCTTGCTAATACCAATTGATTAGTGACGTACTTTTCTCTCGCCACTAACTTACACAACACTTCACTTTCACTTGTAGATACATTCCACTACTTCATCAAGCAGTCATAAAACATAATTCTATAGCTATATAAATACCTAAGTTAAATATAGTTTATTAAATTGAGAGAGATTGTAAGAAGAAAAGAGAATTAAAGTATTCAAAAGCCTTCCGGCTTTTGAATATAAAGCTTAAAAAAACTTATTTCATTGCAGCAATATAATCCGCAACTTCTTTGATAGCAGCGTCATCCATAGAAGCTACTTGACCTTTCATAAGACCACCCATACCATGTTGGTTAAGTGTACCAGCTTTATAACCGTTAAGTTGTTCTACTGTTTTAGCAGCATCTTGACCTGTAATGATCGCAGATTTACCAAGAGCAGCTTTCTCACCGTTTGCACCATGACAACCTACACATTTAGCGAAAGCAGCAGCTCCATCAGCCATAAGTAGTGTAGATCCAGCAAGTAACATTGCGATTGCAAATTTTTTCATTTTAATTCCTTTAAGTTTATTAATTAACATTCAGGAAGTTTACTTTAAGTAAATTCCTCACCTCTATTTTATACTAAAATACCTTAACAGGATGGTACGTTACCCGAATCACTTGCATACTCATACACAAAGTCGTATACATCTGGAACATATTTAGATTTTATCTTTGCTTTAGGACAAATTTTCTTTACCTCATCAGAAAATTTACCAGCTTCATGAATAGCTTCCCACTCATCTTGAGTATGTTTTTGAGCAAATTGTGAACCATTTATACCACAAGGAGCTTTAAGCTTCTTAAGATAAATTTTTTGACCCTTCTTTACATCTGCAGATGCTGTTGATGAGAGTAGTGTCATACCAAGTAAAGCAGCGACTGCTAATTTAGTAATATTATTCATATATAATCCTTTTAGTTTTAAGATGGAGTATAATAGCACGTAATTGTGAAAGTATTGTGAAGTGTAAGAAGAAATATGAAGCAGAATGTCAAAAACTGCTTCAAGAAGTTACATTGAAGTTAACAGTGTGGAACGTGTGAACCACCTTCACCATATTCATAGGTAAATTCATAAAGGTGTTCCCACCATGATTTTTTAATTTTCTTTACATCTAATCTAGGACAAATTTTCTTTGTTTCTTTTATAAAATCTCCATCATCATAGATCGCTTCCCATTCATCCTGTGAATGTGTTCTTGCAAATCTTACACCTGAAAAGCCACAGTATTTACGAAGCTTCTTTTTAAAAACCTTTTGTCCTTTTGCTACGCTAGCTGAAGCAATAGTAGGAGTACTAGCCATTGTAAACGCTACAAGTGCAAGCGCTGTCATTAATTTTTTCATCTAATTCCTTTTGTTTTATAATTTAACCTTATCCACTGTTATTGTAACTACTTCAACTTATTAAAAACCTTAAACTTATCCCAATATATATCTAAAGCTTCATCAATCTCACTATCACTCAAGGTAGTCTTCTTTTTAATACCATAACTGTCAATGAATAGATCAGACATTACAGAAATTTCTTTTAAAGGATATTTTAAATAATGTTTCAGTCCTGCTTTTACATTTTGTTCGCCACCGTAAACAAGAAGATAACGCATGAACATACGCTGCAATGAGGTGGGTAACTCTTTATGGCACTCGACGCAATTTCGTTCATAAGCATCCTGTGCAAATAACCCTGATATCAATACTAAAGACAAAATAATATGCTTTACCATCTCAACACCATACTTGTACCTTCTCCTTCTTTTGACTTCACTTCTATAGAAATACTATATTCATCTAATATTTTTTTCACAATGCTCAAGCCAACACCAAAACCACCTTCACTGTCATTAAATCGCATATATCTATCAAACATAAAAGGTATTTTTTCTTCATTCATACCTATACCGGTATCCCAAATAACCAACATATTCTCTCTCAATTTTATACCCACGGTACCATATCGTTTATTGTATTTGATAGCATTAGATATGAGATTATCTATCACTCTTGTAAATTTACGTCTATCCATGGTGATACTAGCCTCTTCCAAGTCTAAATTACACTCTAAGTGTTTTGACTGGGCCAAGACAGAAAAATATTCCGCTCTATCATAAATAAGTTCTTTAATTACTATCTCTTCATCTTCATTCACTGTTTCTTGTTCTAAAGTAAGATACATTAAATCTTTGTAGAGTACAGAAACTGTTTTGGCTGCGATATTGATACGTGCCAGTTTAACCTTATTTTTTTCTATCATGACATCTGTATCCATCATCTCTATATTCGCCAGTATGGCAGAGAGCGGCGTGTTAAGTTCATGGGTAGTATCTTTAATAAATCTATCCAGTAATACGATAGAATCACGCATAGGCCTTAAAAATAATTTGGCAAGGTAGAGTCCAAAGAGCATAAAAAAGATAAAAGCAGACAATCCATAACCAATGATGTTTTTCCATATCTCCCCTCTCCATGCGCCACTATCTTTAACTTCGATAATAAGATACTTCGTCCCCAAATAAAACTCATCCAGACTCTTTACAAGATGTATATGCTTATTGGTAATATATACTTCTTCATCAAAACGTACATTTTCATCTTCCAATAATGAAAATATTTTCATATATTCGAGGTCATAGATAGCAGATTTGAAACGAGGATCACGAGGATACTCCGTTCTCTCATCAAAAAAATGGTGTAATACTTTAAGTCTTTTGGTTTGGATATAAGCATATTTAGTCAGCATTGCACGCTGATCAGAAAGCATCAGTTTTTCCTGACTTTGATAGTAAAACAGTGAGAGCAGCGTAAGCATAAAGATGACCATAGCTACATAAAGTGTTAAAAATCTAAAAAGAGATTTCTTCTCACTTTTCAGCAGTGAACTTGTAGCCTTGTTTTTTGATACTAACAATTCTTTCCTTACCTATGATTTTACGAAGGTTCTTAATGTAGGTACGCAATGCTGTATCGCTAGGTTCTTCATCATAGTCCCATAAATGTTCATAAATGCGCTCATGCACAATCACCTCACCCTCATTTTTCATAAAAAGTTTTAGCAGTATAGACTCTTTATGTCCCAAAGATACTGTTTTTCCCTCGATCATAAGTTCATTATTTTTGATATCGTAGGCAATATTTTTTGAAATTTCTATCAACTCTTTAGCTTCATGATAAAATCCCCGTTTAATCAATGTTTCAACACGTATATGTAGTTCTTTGAGTGCAAAAGGTTTACGAATATAGTCATCACAACCACTCTCAAAACCTTTCTCTAAGTCATCTACCGAGTCTAAAGAAGTGATGAAAATAGCGGGTGCTACCACGTTACGTTCTCTCACCTCTTTTAAAAGATCAAAACCATTGATACCAGGTGTGTTTACATCTAAAAGAAGTAAATCATACTTACTCTCATAGAGTTTCTCCTGTGCTTCATATCCATCATAGACACTTACTACATCATAACCTTTATCTTCCAGAAACTCTTTAATCGTTTCATTAAGGTTGGCATCATCTTCCAATAATAATATTTTACTCATCTACAGAGACTGCTTAACCCAGCTTTGCAGTCTACCAGCACTCACCGCTCCGCTCAATCTATCCACTTCCTTACCATTTTTAAATACGATAAGTGTAGGAATGCTCTGTATACCATACTGCCCGCCCAATGCTTGCTGTTCCTCTGTGTTTACTTTCACAAATTGCGCTTGAAGTGGCATCGCTAAAGCAGCTTCTTCAAAAGCGGGAGCCATTTGACGACAGGGACCACACCATGGTGCCCAGAAGTCTACAACCACAGGTATGTCAGAATTAGCTAAAAAAGTGCCCAGTTTATCTGCATCAACAGAGACAGGATGACTCTTAAGTAAAGAATTCTTACAGTGACCGCAGTTCGCTTTGGCATAAGATTCTTTTTTAGGTATGCGATTTACTTTGAGGCAATGCGGACATACAACATTTACATTCATAAAATAACTCCATATTTAGATTAGTTTTTAATTTCTTAGGTATTATAGCAAATAAAGTAAATACAACATAAATAAATAGGATATATAAAATGGCAAAACAAGAACTCATACTCGGTGGTGGATGTTTTTGGTGTACTGAAGCAGTATTTGAATTACTTAAAGGAGTAAGTGATGTTGAGAGTGGTTATGCAAATGGGCATACTCCCAACCCAACTTATAGAGACATCTGTACAGGAGACACGGGATATGCAGAGGTCATCAAGATCACTTACGATGACAGTATCATCACTTCTGACACTCTATTGGACATTTTCTTTGCAGTGCATAACCCTACCACACTCAATGCCCAAGGTGCAGACAGAGGAACACAGTACCGTTCAACTATACTCTACACAGATGAAGAAACCAAAGAGGCGGCAGAGGCTGCTATGGAAGCGGCACAAGCAGATTACAAAGACCCTATTGTTACGGTCATAGAACCTTTGGACAGTTATTATAAAGCGGAAGCCTACCATCAAGACTATTACCGTCAAAACGCTATGCAGGGTTACTGCATGGCAGTTATTCCCCCAAAGTTAGCGAAACTAAAAGCGAAGTTTGGAAAAGAGATGGCATAGCTACTTCTCGCTCAGAGGATTGTCACTGCGTTTCTTGACTTTTTTCTCCTGTTCTTCACTTACATTGGGTGTAGAGAATTCTACTTGTCCTGCAATGATACATCCTTTACATCCCGGTTCACAGTGATGATGGAGTTTTAAACACCATTCCTTATCATCACCATGTGTACCCATATACTGACAACCCCAACCACTGCTCATTTCACACTCCTAATATCGAATTTCAAAACCATCAGTTGTAAATTCTGCATCAGAGATGATCTCATATTTAATGTCTTCTACACTGCTCAATGGAGATCCCTCCTTAAGTATATGCATAAAAGTATCAAAATCATCATCAAATATTTCTGCAACTACTTCTACTGTACCATCGCTCAAATTTTGTATATACCCTTTATATTGCTTCTTCATCATAGCCTGAGAAACAGACTTACGATAAAAGACACCCTGCACTTTTCCTAAGATGATGAATTTATACCACTCCATATTCATCCTTAAGACCTTGAAGGAACTCTATAATACGTTTTTGAAAAAGTATATCTTCTTCATCGTCCATACATTCATGCAGTTGCACAAGAAGCCCAATATCTATTTTTTCTACAAAACGGGGAACTTCCTTAGTCTCTCTAGCAACCAACTGAACAAGGTGTTCAAAATCAAGACCATTTTGGGTAATGATTTTATCATGATACTCATAGATGGTATCTATAAGAAGTTCTGCTCTCTCTCGATCATTACCATAGATACTATGCGCTATCTCCTTAAGTTTTTGTTTTTCACATTCACATATTTCACCATTTGATGAAATCATCAGTGTCAAAATTTTTGCCCTGTATTCTAAAGAACTATGGTGGTACACTAACAGCTCTCTAAACATTTTCATCATAATACGTTTTACACTTTTAAACAAAATCATATCCTCATACATTATTAACACTATTTTAACAAAATAATACTATAGTTTGATATTATTTATAAAAGAGGCTGGATAAATGGGCAATATTGATTTCATTATCATCTTAACAACGGCTTTTTTAGGCAGTGTTGGACATTGCATCGGTATGTGTGGGGGAATAGTCGTCGCATACTCTTCTACAAAAATAGATCAGGAATCAACTTATCTCCAGCAAACATCTGCACACTTGGCCTACAACTTTGGTCGTGTTACAACTTATACTATTTTAGGCGGCATATTTGGTTTTGTAGGACAAGTAGTCGCCTTTACCCCTACTACCAAAGGGTTACTCTTTGTTAGTACGGGTATACTCATGATACTTGCAGGTCTTTCTCTTATTGGAAATATCAAATTTCTAAATTCTGCAGAGTGGTCAATTTCCAAGTATACCTGGTATCAAAACAGCTTTAAAAAACTCATGGCAAATCAATCTTATTTAAGTTTTTATCTTTTAGGGGTGCTCAATGGTATCATTCCTTGTGGACTTGTGTACTCTTTTGCTATTTTTGCGGCAAGTACGGCAGACCCATTTGCCGGTGCTTTGGTGATGGCAACCTTTGGATTGGCCACTATCCCTGCACTTTTCTTTTTGGGTTTCCTCACAAAATTCTTACAAAAAGGCTCACTCCGGGGCACTATGATGAAACTGGCCGCCTTACTTGTCATACTCTATGGTGGAATCACACTTCATAAAGGCTACAATTTCATAGCACATCCCCAAATGATGAAAGAAAGAATGGACAAAATGCATGAAGAAAACATGGATGAAACACTGACTGGACAATTTAACGGTATGAAATGTGCACCTGGAAAATGTGGATGACACAATCTTTTATTTACTTCATTTAATATGCTTATCATCTCCATAAAAATACACATGAAAACCTTATAATATTATATATTTTATAAGGTTATGGAAGATGGAATTATTCTTATTAGTTTATTCCATAAAGTGAAGTTTTTCATTATATTCATCCTCATCAGATTTGTGATCATCTTTATCGTTACGTTGCTTTCTTTTATATAGGAAGATAATTACAATAATAATCAAATCAATGATTGTAGAGAATATTGCAGTTCCTTTGATACATGTTGAACTCGGAATAAATTCCCAATAGCAAAGTCCAGAATAAATTCCAAAAGTCATAATAATCGAATATAAAATAAACCAAATAGCAATCGCAAGTACAATGAATAATACTATTTGTAGTCCACTATATGTATTTGATGCTTTAGTCTGTATGTATTCCTTATCTTTGACGTGGAATCTATGATGTAATGCCCCACCAAGAAATGCACTAGGTATCACCAAGATAAGTAAACCATAAAAGTACCAACGAGGAAAATCTAAAAAATAAGCGCTGCTAGTAACACTTGCAAGTGAAATAGCATATAGTAATAACATTGCAATTCCTATGATCATAGCGTGTCGTTTAGGGGAGTTAGGAGCTAAAATAGCAGCAATGTAGCTACCAACTACCACATATGCTAACCTATATATAAATGCTAACTCAGGACTCCCTTCTGGATATGCATCTAAAGTACGAACCAACTGGTTGGTAATTAGTGGAAGAAAAACACTAATGAGCAAACCTAATATAATGGCAAGAACACTTCTGAATACTTTATTTTTTGTTTTCATTCTTTCCTTCTGATATTTCTAAATGAATGATATAAATGGATTAATACATTTACTTTACATCTTAATTGGTTTCTTTATGTATTATATCAAGTTTATGATGTAGAGATTTCTTATGAATTATTCAAAACCTTATAATCTAACATATTTTATAACGTTTGTCGCAGTAACGATGCTTAAAGACTATTTATAAGTGACCGAGAATATAAAAGCTTATAAAATATACCAATATAGAGGATTTTATAATGTTTTCTTAATTTGGGCTAAGATCCTAATATATTATCTATTTAAATACCCATGCTACATAATTATTTTGCTATAATTCCTTCATGAATCACATTAAAACCTACGCCTATAACCATACCCCACTCAAGTTTGATTTTAAACAAACTATCGAACGAT
>JAPHUJ010000011.1 GCA_026193735.1 Sulfurovum sp. | reverse complement strand
TGTCTTTTTATGCATTTAAATTAGATTTTACAAGCTCTATTATTATTGCTTTGGCATTTTCATTGTCCTCAACGGCAATTGTTTTACCGTATCTGAAAGAGTCTAAAGATATCTATACACCTTATGGAAAAAAATCGGTTGGCATTTTGATTTTTCAAGATTTATCAGTCATCCCTATTTTGTTACTTATTACCTTTTTATCCTATGGGGTAACTGGGACAGATGTATCCATTGTTGAAGTGATTGTCAAAACGGTATTAGCTCTTGTTTTTATTGTGCTGTTTATTCTCTTTATTGGTGATAAAATTGTTGATGCACTGCTGAAGTTTGCAGCGAGTACACAACTAGAAGAGATTTTTCTTGGAGCTATTTTTGCCATTGTTCTGGGTATGGCAGTTCTAACGCATGAGATAGGCTTTACTTATTCAATGGGAGCCTTTATCGCAGGGGTTTTGATTGCAGATACAAAATACACCATCAAAGTAGAATCAGATATTTTAAGCTATAAAGATTTGCTTTTAAGTATCTTCTTTTTTAGTGTAGGAACAAAGATAGATATAGTTTATTTATTCTTTAATCTTGATACGGTTTTCTTTATTTTTTCACTTGTAACATTGGTTAAAGTAGGGATTATATACTTCATAATCAAAAGAAAATCCGATACCAATACCTCAATGAAAACAGCACTTGCTTTAGCCCAGATAGGGGGCTTTTCTTTTGTACTTTTTGATTTAGCAGCGAGTCATCACTTGATTTCTCACGATATGGTAAATTTTTTATTTTTGATCACCTTTTTGTCAATGATAGTTACTCCATTTGTATTGAACAATATCTACAAACTCTCCTCCTTTTTTGAAAAAGAGTTTTATGAATCAGATGTGATTACCCCGATCGATAAGAAAAATCACATTATCATCGTGGGATTTGGTACCTTAGGAAGGGCTGTTGCCAAAGAGCTTCATGCAAAAAATATTGATTTTATTATTATTTCGGATAATTTACAACACGTTTTATTGGCACGCAGAATTAATTTTCTTGCATATTTTGGCCACCTTAATAAGCGCCCCGTTATGGAGTCACTTAAAGTTGAAGAGAGTTCTAGTATTATTATCACAATGCAAAGTGAGCATACCAAAGATCTTATTAGCAAAGCTGTAACAGAGTACTACAGTGGAGCAAATATTATCATAAAAGTCGATACAGATGAAGAACGACACTATTTTGAAGAAGTCAGTAACATTGATTTTATTGATTCAAACTATGAGTTGTCTTCACGTCTGGTTGAGCTTTCGGTAAAGCATCTGGAATAGATGAAAATAAAAAGTTTTCACATATACTTAAGTGAATTAATGTTTCTGCTACAAGAAACTATATGGGTTGGTGAAGATAAAAATGGTGAATTCTATTAAGCGCTTCATATTTTGGCAGACTCTGCCAAATTTGTACGTTAATTGTTTGCCAACAGCTAACTATTAAATTTAATATTCCCCGTATATAGGGCTTTTAGAGGATTTAGAATAGATTATGAATCTCTCACTGTCTGCCATCACTTCATAAACCCCCAAAACTCGGACTTTGTTACTTTAATCATTGGCTACTGTGCCTAATCCGAACCTCAGGGATGCTGTGTGTCCCTCGGCCGGTTAAAAAGAACGTTGATTAGAGTCTGGAGAGCAGTACCACTACTAACGCTACAGGACGTCTTGGTGCCGCTGCTACGTCAAAAACCTCACAAAAAGTTTTAGCGATCTCTTTGAGCTTCTCTCTAGTGTACTCATGTTCAAATGCTAAATCAAGAATTTCCAACGTTTTGTCGACAACGACATCCACTTCGTCACAGTCAATTTGAGAGGTACCTATTTCCTTGTCCCATGAACAGGCATGAGGAAAGAGTTCGAAGTTCTCTTTGATCTCTTCATCACTCAAATCATTAAGTAGATTATATTCGCGGACAAAATTCACTATTTCATGTAGTTTACAGACCATTGTTTTCCTTTTTATAATTGCTACTATAAGATATGCAAAAAACATTCGAATGCTCAAAACTCAAAAATAGGAGTCTATCATTGTTTATAGTAAAAGGTATACAACCGCTATTTAATTTTCCTAAAACACGTACTTTTATCAAGTTGTGTGGATTTTTATGTAGCCTATATTTGAGAGATGTTTATATTGTAGAAAAATGCATCAAAGCAAAGATCACAAAAACAAGTAACAATCTTATAAAATAATTTTTGTCATATTCATCTGTTTCCGATAATGGCACAGGTTTATCAACTCTCTTATTATTCATTAGCTCTCTCCGATCCTTTTTATTTACGATGCCTTGATTGAGAAACCCATACGTTATATATTCTCAACAAAAACATCCTCGTATTCCAAAGACAGTGCAATATCCTTTCCAATACTTCTCATTTACATTGCCCCTTTAAGATGATATATACCTATTCAAATCTGATATAAAATACAAGATGCCATCTTAAAGGATTGTAATGAAAAAGTTATTAGTATGGTTATCGTCATTGATTGTGTTATTGCTTAGTGGATGTGCTCCAACGGTTCCAAAGGCACCCTCAAGTAAAGACACCATAGTAAAATCATTTCAAAAAGATAAGAAGTATGCCAATGAATATCTATAATGTTATAAAAAAGTTTTATTTGATTTAAAATAATAGAACGAGGGTTTTGATAATTTGGCAGACTATGCCAAATTTGTA
>JAPHUJ010000071.1 GCA_026193735.1 Sulfurovum sp. | reverse complement strand
TACCATTCTCGTTCCAAAAGTATATACCCTAAAGAAGACAAAAGCATCGCAAACACCACACCTATAATCAAGATGTAGAGCCAGTCAAATGTTTTAATACGTAAAGCAATATTATACATGAAGTAACCTTTTCAAATTATCCACCCCAAGCATCACTCCAGGCCATCCCTGTGCCGCGTAGACCGTATCACCTACATGGTACAAACCTTTTATGGGTGTGTCGTTGGCAGGAAGTTTTGGCAGGAAATTTTTCATGGTGATGGCATTGCCTCCAAGTTGTGAACGGTTAATGTAACGCTTGAAGCTTCGGGGTGTCGCTGCAAAGAGATGCACTATTTGTATTTCATTGATATCAAGTATATCACAGATGGACTTTAGCATCTGACTTTTAAGTTTCTCTTTTTGATCCTTGTACGTACCCTTGTCATTCCACCATCTGCTGTCTGTATGTATCGACGCAGTGATACTGTAATGCCCTTTGCCACAGAACACATTATCTGCCGCATCCGAAAAAGAGACAAAAACTGCATTGGATATAGCGTGAGGATACATTTCCTCCTGGATAAGCTGATAATGATGTTCATACTGCTTTGTACTTTTGATGGTCATATAGAGCATAAAAGAGCTTTGATGGTTGTTGAGTGTTTCATATTTTTTATAATAATTTTTTACCATCCCATCATCAAAAAGTTTACCACTGTCATAAACTGTACTGTTTAGTATCACCTTTCTGGCTTTAATAATTTTATCTTTTGTATGCAGTGTAAAGTGGTCGGTGTTGCGTTCTATTTTATGTATCTCTGTGTTTCGTCTGACATCTTTCATATTTTCGGTCATTTTGTCAAACAGTGCACCAAACCCACCGGGGACATAATGGGTTTCATTAAAAGTGTATCCTAAAGAGAGTGCCGCTGTAAAGAAATTTATCTCACGTGAATGGGCTTGTGCAACAATAAAGATCTGTGCTTCTAAAAAATGAAGATATTCTTCAGAAATATCTCCATAAAAATCTTGTATAAAATCATAAGCATTCGTGCGTAAATAACGCTGAAATTTCACCAGCATAGGCAAAAAACTTGTGAGTGAAATAAGTTTACGCCAAGAATCTCTGTTACTGTAGTAATGACCATGTATAGTGTAAAATTCTCTACCTAAGTCATGTATGAGCATCCAAAATTCTCTGTTTTTAGGATGAGGATAGTTCTTTTCCAAGACCCCTAAAAAAGACTCAAAGTCAGAAAAACGAGGTGTTGTTTTCCCATTTTGTATGATGACTATAGCCGGGTCTGTTCTGATGAGATCCGGGTTAAGCCTCAAGGCATCAAAGTGAGATTTGACAATGTGCCCTTCTTCATAGCCTGCAAGTGTGGTAGCACCGGTGTTATAAGAAAAACCTGCATGTTCAAAGGTAGAACTGCATCCGCCCAAATAAGGTTCTTTTTCAAACAATACGGTCTTATGACCTTTGGCATCAAGATACGCGGCGATACTGCTACCTCCGATACCTGAACCGACTACCGCATATTCAATCATGCAGAAACTTTCATGCCTTCGTATATGTTGGAGATACACTTTACAAATGAGGGATGGTCATTAGGTGCTTTTGCCACACGGTACTCCTCAAAGCCTAACTCTTCAGCGATCTCTCTATACTCCACATCCAATTCAAACTCTGTTTCAGAGTTATCAATGGTAAATGCTATAGGATAAATGATAACCTTTTTTTTCTTCAAACTCTTTAGTTTATCATCCAAATACGGACGTATCCATTCCAGTGGACCAAGGCGTGACTGATAGGCAAGATGGGTTTTGTGAAAGTGTATACCAGCTTTTTGCAGTGCCTTTCTTGCATGATAAACATTGTAACGTATGTGACGTTGGTAGTCATCGCCTTTTTCTATGATCTTTTTAGGTAGTCCATGCGCAGAAAACACCAGTTCAAACGCATCAGGGTCGTCACTGCCAAGTGTTTCTTTGATGCGCTCAACCGTCGTAGCGATATAATCCGGATGACGGTAGTAATGATCAAGTGTTTTAACCTGCGCCTTGATACCTTGTTTTTTAATACTCTCTTCAAAGTCTTCCATACTAGAAAGTGTGGTAGTACTTGAATAGTGAGGATAAAGCGGAATAGCATAGATCTCATCTACATCTTTTAGTTTTCCAACTGTCTGTGAAGCAAAAGGAGGTGTATAACGCATCACCATATGTATACTTGCATCAATATTGCTCTCAAGCTTTTCGATGAGTTTTTGCGTATAGCCCACTAGAGGTGATTTGCCTCCTAAGGCAGTATAATTACTTTTGGCTTCTTCTTTTCTTTGCCAGGTAATAAGTTTTGCGATCATCATACGTATGGGTTTAGGTGCACCTATAATACGTTTATCATTGAACATATTGTTTAAAAAAATCTCCACTTCATCCAGATTATTTGGTCCACCCATGTTTAAAAGTACTACGGCACGCTTCATAACATTCTCCTTTTCTCAGTCTATGTTATGATAGTACATGATAGAAACTATTGGTAGCAAAAATTTGTCGATTGATACTCAATAATATGTATTTACAGTTCAATAACACATCTTTGGACTATCATTTCTGCGGACTGGCCCAACTAAAACTGTTCTGCACTGCTCTCTAAGATGTATTTCTCGAGTTTAGGCGGGTACGGTGCAGATAGGAGTTCTCCAGGAGTGAGTGGTGGGAAAAACTCATCGTATCGGTGATACTCAGTACGGTTGACCCTTTGGTATATGTGAGAGCGTGAGAGTTTGGCAGGGTCGTCCAGGGCAGTCGAAGCCAATAGTTCTTTAAAACTATACAGTGTTTCAAAATGGTAGTTTGCAACACGCTGCTTTTTGTCTGAGACTATCAACCCTTTACTGAGTACTTGATCTTGTGTAGCGATTCCTGTAGGACAGTTATTTTTGTGGCACTGAAGGGCTTGTATACACCCTAGCGAGAGCATAAAT
>JAPHUJ010000021.1 GCA_026193735.1 Sulfurovum sp. | reverse complement strand
GATGACATTATCACTTGAATCGATCTCATCATCCAAAGCTTCAAAACTACCCAGGTCACTCCAGCCTATGTCCGAAGGTATGACTTTAACCTTATCACTTTTTTCCATCACAGCGTAATCGATACTGTCTTCAGGAATAAGAAGCATATCTTCTTGCGTGATGCGTAATTCTTCACTTGTGGTTTGACCTGAAGTGACTACTCGGGTGTGTACATTCGCATACGCATTAAATGATGCCTCATATATCTCTGAAGAGTATTTTTTCAATTCATCTAAAAATACACCTGCTTTGAAACAGAACATTCCTGAATTCCAATAATAGTTCCCTGAGTCAAGGTAAGACTGTGCCGTAGCAGCATCAGGTTTCTCTTTGAAACTCTTAACATTTAATCCTGACTCAGTACTTTGAAGCTCTGCTTCAATATACCCAAATCCTGTCTCTGGATATTCAGGTGCGATGCCAAAGGTTACAAGATAATTTTCATTGGCTAATTGTTGTGCTTTTTCTACTGCTTCCAGATATGCTGTTTCATTTTTGATAAGATGATCTGAAGGAGTTACCAGGACGATCTCTTCATGATCCAAGGCAAAACAGGCAAGCGCAATGGCAGGGGCTGTATTTCTGCCTATAGGTTCCAGCAGATAAATTGATGTATTTGTACCGAGTTCTTCCATCTGATCCACTGCGAGGAAATACTGTTCTGCATTGGAAACGATGAACTGTGCATCACATGCTTTTTGGTTACGCGTAACTGTCTTTTGAAAAAGAGATTCACCTTCAAAGAGCTTGACAAACTGTTTGGGCATAAGTGTACGGCTGAGTGGCCAAAGTCGTGTACCGTTACCACCGCACAATATGATATTTGTCATATATTATAATCTCCACGTGGGATTTTCAACGATCCGACAACTGATATCTCATGAATCATCTTAAGAAATCCTGATATTAAATTGATATATTATATCGAAAAGGGGTTAGAGTATAATGACGTAAAACTAAAACACTGCTGCCTGATATTAATATTTCAACATCTCTTTTCCATACTTTCTACCTCATATCTTCCAATGAATAACCCCGAAACTTGTAATCATACTTCTTATGCTTTGCCATCAACTTTGAAGCTTTTTTCTCAAGTACTTTTATATCTATTTTCTTAGGGTTCCTTTTAACTTCAGCTATAAGCATCGTTTTCTTTTCATGATTTACAGCAATGATGTCTATCTCATTTTGACTGCCTCTTTCCCAATAAGAACCTATGTCACTATAGTCATAAGAAAGTTTTAATTGCTCTACAAAATATTTTTCTAAAAACTTACCGCTATAAGTAGGATAATCTCTCAGTACTATTTCTTTCACATAATCATAATTTTCTATCTCGATAGCAGATCTATATTTATATATGAACCTAAACCAAAAATTAAAAAAGTTATCAATAATTTCATATTTAAGCGTTCTGCTTCCCTCTTTTGCAAAGATAGGTTTTACTTTTTTGATAATCGTATATTCATTCTCTAACCTATCCAAATACCCACCGATGTTTTTATCTAATATACTTTCCAATTCAGAACGAGATGTCTTAGATGAAGCAATGAGTGAGAGTATAGAGAAGTATGTGGTATATTCTTTTCCAAACTCTTCAACCAATAAATTTTTACCTTCTTCTAAAAAGAGCGAATACTCCTTAAAAATAAGTTCTAACTGTTTTTCTAATGTAAATGCACTATTATCAACAAATATTTCTACATACTTTGCCACGCCACCTGTAAACATATAGAATGAAAGTAAATCATCAGCACTGTATGAGGGACTATTCTCTTCAAGTATCTCTTTGATCGTCTTGACAGAAAAAGGTTTTAGATGGATTTTGTTGTTTGCACGTCCAAAAAGAGGCTCTTTTTTGTCTTCAAATATCCTTTTCATAAGAGAGTAAATAGACCCACTAAGAACCAAATTTATTTTTGTATCGTCTTTATAGCTATCCCAAATATTTTGCATATCAGCATAAACCATACTATTGATATGTAAAAATTCT
>JAPHUJ010000065.1 GCA_026193735.1 Sulfurovum sp. | reverse complement strand
GTAAGTTTACAGTATGTACCTACAGCGATACTGTCACGTCAGACAGCAGGTATCTGTGATGGTGCACTTATCATCAACCTTCCTGGAAAACCAAAGTCGATCCGTGAGTGTCTAGATGCTGTTTTTCCTGCTGTTCCATACTGCATAGACCTTATAGGCGGTAATTACATGGAAGCAAATGAAGATGTTATTAAAATCTTCAGACCTAAGTCAAAGTAAAAAAACAAGGACATACTAATTAATATGAATGTAGAATTTATAGAACAGAAATTAAATGAGATCTTTAAAGAGTTAGAAAAAGAAGTCATGTCTGTACTGATGGATGAGAGTCTGGATAAAAAACAAACGAACCTTCATATGAAGCCTCTTACTTCTACCAAACAGATACTTACCAATGCCCTTGATAGTATTAAAATGGTAGATAAACTGGGAAAAGAAGCATTGGATAACTAATATGACAAATGGTCTACTCATCACCCTTTTTCTTTTTGTTATTCTACTTTTCTTTTGGGGTATATATAAAGCGACAAAAACACATAATACGCTCTATACATTAGCATTATTACCTTTTGTACTACTTCTTGTTTTCATGTTCTTTATTTAAATATCACTTCAACTTTCCAAAATAGCCAATGCTCTTCTACCAGAAGACAAACACTACTACCGTTTTATGGCTTACTGACCACACCTCCATGTACTGAAGGTGTTGGATGCTTTGTACTTAAAACAACACCCCTAAGTATTTCAAAAGAACAGGTAGAAAAATTTCACGCTACCATGCACCATGACAACAACAGACCTATACAGCCTTTAGATGCCAGAATTATCGTAGAGTAAAACTATTTTCTGGTGGAGGTCATTCCTGCACCCAGCCAGTTCTGCATGCCTCCACGATACCAGTTTATTTTTTCAGGTGGGTATCCTATCTCAACCAGTGCTTCTATCATGGCTACTGACTGGCTGCACCATGGACCGTTACAGAAGATGACAATAGTTTTTACTTTAGTGAAATCCAGTGTATCATCATCATGTATAACTACACCAAGTGTTCTTAATGCATGTTCAAATTCAAATTCAAAACTTTCACGTTCTTTAAAGTGATGAAAAGGCATATTAACTGCACCTGGTATCGTACGATAATCATACCACCCCTGTTTACGCCCATCTATGAGCATCATGGAATCATCTGTTTGCATCTCTTTCATAAAAGCCAAAACTTCCAGTTCTCCATAGGTATTGATGTCTTCATGTAACTGTATAGGAAGTAGTTTACCTGTGGTATGTACATAAGTCGACTTACATGCTTCAGGTACTTTGGCATTGGCATAGTTTCCTGTCCAAACCATAGTGTTATTTATAGGTACTTTTTTACATTCTTCAGGTATATCTCGTTTGACGACTATAGGTTTTGCCTTGCCATTTACATCAATGGTCTTTATAGTGATACCTTCATATTCAAAGCCTGTATTTCCTGCCAATACAAAAGAAGTTAAAAGTACTGTGCTAGTGATCATTTTATAAAACATGCTTTCTCCTTTATAACTATCTATTGGTTTTATAATAGCATAAAAAGTATGGAAAATATATATCGTGAAAAAATAAGACTGTATTTTCTTTACGTTATTTTCTTGTAGAGGTCATGCCTGCTCTCAGCCATTCTTGCATTCCACCACGATACCAATTTATCCTTTCTGGAGGATATTCTATATCAAGCAAAACTTGTATCATCGATACAGATAGACTACACCATGGTCCATTGCAAAAAACGATTATCGTTTTGGCATTCGTAAAGTCTAAACTATCATCTTGTTCATTGATAGAGACTCCAAGTTCTCTTAAATGCTGTTCAAACTCAAACTCGAAGCTTTTCCGTTCTTTAAAATGATGAAAAGGCATATTAACCGCTCCGGGTATAGTCCGATAAGCATGCACATCTTCTTTACATGCATCTATCAGCATCATAGAGTCATCTGTTTGCATCTGTTTCATAAAAATCAAGACTTCAAGTTCTCCATAGGTAGTGATATCTTCATGTAGCTGTATAGGTAAAATATGACCACCAAGGGTATGGACATAAGTAGATTTACATGCTTCAGGTACTTTACTATTGGCATACTTTCCTGTCCATAACATAGTATTATTGATAGGCATTTTTTCACATTCTTCCGGGATATTCCGCTTTACAACGGTATATACACTATTACCTTTTGTATCTATGGTTTTTATTTGTATGCCTTTATTCTCTAATCCTATCTCATTTGTCAGGAGAAGAGAGGTAAGAAGTAATGAAATAATAAAATATTTAGGAAACATTCTTTTTCCTTTAAAAATGTCTATATTTTTTATAGTAGCATAAAGAGTATGGAAAAGATATATAATGAAAGGAAAAGATACGCTAGAAAACTCTAGCGTATAGAAGGGTTTATATGTTAGCAGCAACTTTATACGTAGGATCATCTTCCTCATAAGTACAGAAAGGACCTGCTGTTTTCAACATGCTTTTACAGTCTTTTGAAAGATGTCTAAGGCTCAGTTTTTTCCCGGTTTGTTTGTATTTATCAGTAATACTGTCGATAGCTTCCGCACCTGAAGAGTCCATCACTCTTGCTTTTTTAAAGTCTATGATCACATCAGAGGGATCATTTTCTACATCAAACTGTTCGTTAAATGAAGTTACAGAAGCAAAGAAAAGAGGCCCGTCAAGTTCATAGATCTTTCTTCCTTCATCATCGATAGATGTATGTGCAAAGATTTTTGCATGTTCCCATGCAAAAACAAGTGCAGAGATAATGATACCTGCTATGACTGCTACAGCAAGGTCTTCAAGCACTGTGATAATGGTTACAACCACTAAAACAAAAGCATCTGAACGAGGCATATGTTTGATGCGCTTTAAAGAAGAGAATTCAAAGGTACCGATACTCACCATAAACAT
>JAPHUJ010000317.1 GCA_026193735.1 Sulfurovum sp. | reverse complement strand
TCATCTACATGACCTTTCACTCTTACTTTGTCCCACACTGCTGCTACTTTACCCTCTGGGTCTATGATAAATGTTGAGCGTACGACACCCATATACTCTTTACCCATGAACTTTTTGAATTGCCATACACCAAAGGTATGGCAAAGTTCCTTGTCCTCGTCTGCCAATAGTGTAATTTTGAGGTCCTTCTTCTCTATGAAGTTTCTGTGTTTTTGAGGAGAGTCCGGACTTACACCCAGTACAATGGCAGAAAGGTCTTCAAAGTTTGGAAGTGCAGCTGTAAAATCACAAGCTTCTGTCGTACATCCAGGTGTGTTGTCTTTAGGATAAAAGTAAAGCACTATCCATCTTCCTCTAATATCTCTAAAACAAATTTCTTCTTCATCTTGGTTTGCCAAACAGAAATCTGGTACAACATTGCCAACTTCTAACATACTTTGTCCTTTGAATTAAATAACTTTTTTGCTAGTATATCAGAATGAAAAATGAAAAAGAAGCATTACTGCAAGACATCGAAGAACTTATCGCTTATGGCAGAGAAGAACCAACCATCAACCCCGCCCTTTTAGCTTACCTGGAAATAGACGACCTCATCTCTACCAAAAAAAAACTACTTGAAAGAGTAGGAAAACTCAGTGAGGAAGATAAAGAGTGGTTGGAACAATTTAAAAAGTATGAATAGCCTAAGAGAAAACCTTATAAGGTTTTCGTTTTCAAAGCATACGGAATGACACTATCCGTAGGATGGATACCAAAGATATGAAACCTATGCCAATCTACAAAAATGCTTTGATACCTTTGCGATTCAATACAATCATTCTTATCAAGCTACTTTACAATAAATTCCTCTTTTAAGACTATCTTCCCGTCTACATAAATAACAGCCAAAAAGGCATCATGCTTGGCATAGGTCGAAACACCTTTTGGTGTACCACTCATAATGATGTCTCCATCTTCAAAAGTCATAAATGAGGCTATTTCACTCACGATGTTATCTGGCTTGTATATCATTAGATCATAGCTTGCATGTTGTGTCAGTGTTCCATTGATAAAAAGTTTCATTTCCAATGTATTCAAATTTCCTTCGTACTTGACAAATTTACTGAACACTGCTGATCTGTCAAAGGCCTTAGCGCGCTCCCAAGGTAAACCTTTTTCTTTCATCTTGTTTTGAAGGTCAGCCTTGGTCAAGTCCAATCCAAATCCGATGCCCTCTATTTTTTTATCTTTAATTAAAAAACAGATCTCACCCTCAAAGCGGCAGTCTTCCTGAATATAATAAAGGGTATCTGTTATTGCAGAATTGGGTTTATTGAAAAGTACCATGGAAGAGGGAATTTCATTGTTTAATTCGTGAATATGTTCAACATAGTTTCTACCCACGCAGACAACTTTTGAGGGAGTTACTGTTTGGCTGTTGTATTGTATCGTTTGCATTTTTTCTCTTTTAACTCATAGTAAAACAAGAAGGAACACCCCCTTCTTATTTCTATTATTTTTTATTATGCGTTGTATTGATCACATCTGCTAACGCATGTTCTGCTTTCTCATCAATAGTTATATCTTCTTCTGTAAGTATACCTGCATCAGGGTCATTATACACATTTGTATCCAATGCACCTTCACTTTTTGCAACGATCACCGATACAACTGCATCTCCGGAAACATTGACTGCCGTTCTTATCATGTCAAGTAATCTATCTACCCCAAGGATCAATCCTATCCCTTCAATAGGGAGTCCAACCTGGGCGAAGACCATAGAAAGCATGATCAGTCCTACCCCAGGTACACCCGCAGTACCAATAGATGCCAGAACAGACATTAAGATAACAGTTAAATAGCCTGTCATACCAAGATCTACACCATAAGCATTGGCTATAAAAACAGTTGCAACTCCCTGCATTATGGCTGTTCCATCCATGTTGATAGTCGCACCAAAAGGTATAGTGAATGATGCTACTGAATTGTTTACACCAAGTTTATCTATCACTGCTCTAAGTGTCACAGGAATAGTTGCATTGGAACTTGAAGTACTGAAGGCAAATACCTGCACCTCACGCATTTTCTTCAAGAAGATAGAAAGGTTCATTCCTGAAAATACTTTTAGAATAATCATCAATGTAACAAACAGATGCAAAAGTAACGCAAAAATCAATATCCCTACATAACCTGCTAAATCTATCAACAAATTAAGTCCAAGATCAGCAATGGCTTTTGCAAGTAATGCAAATACAGCATAAGGGGCAACTGCCATAACGATATTTACCATTTTCATCATAATTTCATTACCAATCTCTAGAAGTTTCGCTACAGGTTCGGCTTTTTTCCCTACCATCAATATGGAAATACCTAGTAAAATGGAAAAAAAGATAATTTGTAACATTTTTCCTAATGCCATTGCATTGACTATATTGCTGGGAATAATGTCTATAAGTACAATACTCAAAGCAGGTGCTTCTTTAGCACTTAAAGATGCTGATGATGTCATATTGACACCTTCACCAATGCCGATCCCTGCGGCTATACTGATCCCGACGGCTATGGCAATAGCCGTTGTAAGCATATAAAGGGCAAAAGATTTTCCTCCTACTTTACCTAAAGACCTGATATCCCCAATCCCTAAAACCCCTGTAATAAGTGAGAAAAAGACTAAAGGAACAACAAGCATTGTTAATCCCGTTACAAACATTTTTCCTATGATAAAAAATAATCCATTTACAACATATGTATTGATAAATGAACTTTCACCGTTAAGACCTAAAAGATTAAATAACAGTCCCACCGAAATACCTAGCCCCATCCCAATTAATACTTTAGTGGTTAATGTCATTTTTTGTACTTCCGCCATTATAATACTCCTTTTTCTATTTTTTGAATACAAACTTCAATGCTATTAAACAAAGAAGAAACTCACATCATAACAGCCATTTGCATAAAATACAAAATTTTTATGATCTACGACTAAAAATTCATATAGTAAATAACCCTTAAGTCATCTCTATCTTCTCTGGTAGATGTATCTGTTTGATCTTTGATGGAATAGCGCACTCTAAATACTGACCAATCATTTATAGTATATTGCCCATCAAAGTTAAACTCACTAAAGTCATCCACTGTCTTTCCCTCATCGGCACTCACATCAACATAAGCAACTTTCAAACTAAGTCCATCAAATGGGTATACAGTTAGCTGTCCACCAAATGCTGTACTTGGATCATAAGGTCCATATCCCTGTTGCCAATCTGAATACATAGGTCCTGATTCAAATGCTTGGTATGCATTGTCGGATATTTTATTATAAAGGAGTGCCGTATCAAACATTCCAAATGATGTCCCCACCTTTGCACCTATCATAGTACCATCATCTTCTCCAGGAGCAAAATAAGAATTCGTACCATATTGTGCACTTATATATGTCTTCTCACCAAACTGTAAAGCATACTTTGCATCTAGATAAGTATATACTTCTCTGGTTATATCTCCATCATTAGAATTAGTATCGGATAATGTTTTAACATATTGCCCGTTAATAGATAAGTTCTCAATACTGTTGTTTGTAGCATATAAGTATGCTAAACCATCTTTACTTGTTTTGTCATCTGTGAATCCATTGTCTCTTGATCCAAACCCTGAATATCTATCTACAAACCCTACCTCAATCATCGTGTCTGGTATATCTTTATTTCTGATGATTGCTGCTTCATATACAGATGG
>JAPHUJ010000172.1 GCA_026193735.1 Sulfurovum sp. | reverse complement strand
TCTGGAATTAAAATACTGAATCAGTTTTTTTGTCAGGTTATAAGTTGCCATCGTAAGTAACATCGCAACCACAATAGAAAGCAAAAAAGGTTTATAGATACTATATGCACCCATCAACGAAAGTACAAAAAATGCAGTGATCGTTACACTTTTATTAGTCATCAAAAAGTCCATCCTTCATTCCGCCAAGTTTAAAATGTTCGTAACTCTTTTGTGTGGCTATACGACCACGCGCTGTTCTTTCTATATAACCGTTGGCTATAAGGTAAGGTTCTAAAACATCTTCGATAGTACCTTCATCTTCACTGAGTGCTGCACCTATGGTACTGAGTCCCATAGGTTTACTTTTTGCAGAAACCAGCAGTTCTAAAAGTTGTAGATCCTGTTCATCAAAACCTAAGTGATTGACTCCCAATTCATCTAAAGCGTATTGGGCTCTTTCTAAAGTCACCTCATCTTCATTGGCAACTTCAGAGAAATCTCGTACACGCTTAAGTAAACGAAGTGCTATACGCGGTGTGCCTCTACTTCTGCGGGCTATTTCACTGGATGCCTTTTCCTGAGCTGGTTTTGCCAGTTTTTTAGAAGCTTGTGCAACAATCTCGGCTAGTTCAACAGGCGTATAGAACTGCATACGAAAATGCATCCCAAAACGCTCTCGAAGAGGGTTCGAAAGCATCCCAGCTCTCGTGGTTGCACCTATAAGTGTAAAACGTGGCAAATCTATCTTTACCGTTTGTGCAGCAGGTCCGGAACCGATAATAATATCTAAACGAAAATCTTCCATTGCAGGATAGAGTATCTCCTCTATGGCGGGAGACATACGGTGGATCTCATCTATAAATAAAATATCACCCTCTTCTATATTTGTAAGAAGTGCTGCTAGGTCACCTGCTTTTTCTATCATCGGTGCAGCAGTGGTTTTAATGTTTGCGCCCATTTCCGTAGAAATGATGTTTGCAATAGTCGTCTTACCCAGACCGGGAGGTCCAAAAAAGAGGATATGATCAAGTGCTTCTTCTCTTTTTTGACTTGCTTCTATAAAAACTTTTAAATTCTTTTTTATTTTCTCTTGACCGATATACTCATCCCATGAACTGGGACGAAGTGTCACTTCATAAGAGATCTCATCATCAAAACGTTCTATTTCAACCAAACGTTCCATCTATTATTGTACTTCCAGACGATTGACCACTATGCCCGAACCTTCCACTGAACGTGCGACCGAACTTGCTAAAAACTTCTGTTTTTTCGTGTGTACGACACCAGATAGAATGTTCTGACCATTTTGTGTACTGACATGTATGTCTGTATTTTGTAGTTGCTGTGTTGTTGCCAGTTTATCTTTGATGTCAGAAGCAGAATCTGCTCTAGCCACTGGACTGGATACGGATGTATTATTGTTACTGCATCCGCTCAAGAATAATCCTGCAAGCATTCCCATAGTAAGTAAAACTTTTTTCATTTCATCCACTTTTTCAATACGTATATTCGTCACTGGGGAATGCTCTGCTTTTGACTTCATCACGATAGGTTTCAAGTCCTTTTCGCACTTGCTTTGCTCCATCAAAATACTGTTTTACAAACTTAGGTTTAAAGGCTTCAAAGAATCCGAACATATCACTCCAGACAAGTACCTGTCCATCAGTCACATTCCCTGCGCCTATACCTATGGTCGGTACAGATACAGCTTCAGTGATAGCTTTGGCTGCCTCTTCTTTTACCCCTTCGATCACAATCGCAAATACGCCTGCTGCTTCAAGCGCTTTTGCATCTTCAATAAGCGCATCAATGTCAGCCTGGTCTTTCCCTCTCACTTTATAACCGCCTTCACTGCGTAAAAACTGTGGCATCAGCCCTATGTGTCCAAGTACTGCGATCGCATTTTGTGTAAGCGCTTCAACAATGTTCGCTCTCTCTTTTCCGCCTTCTATCTTGACTGCTTGCGCATTTGTTTCTTGATACACTCTAGTGGCATTTTTTACTGCAACTTCGGGTGATGTATAGGTACCAAATGGCATATCAAGCACAATAAGTGGCAACTTTGCACCATTGCATACTGCCTTCGTATGATAGATCATCTGATCCATGGTTGCTGAAAGTGTGTCTTCTTTACCCATAAAACTCATATTAAGGCTGTCACCTACAAGTATCATCTCTACTTCACCATCGAAAAGCTGTGCGAAAAGTGCATCATAGGCCGTCACCATGGTAATAGGTTCGACACCTTTCATTTTTCCTATGGTTGTTAAAGTTACTTTTTTTTCTATCTTGGGGGTATGAATACTCATAGTCTTCCTACATACGTCATATAATTTTTCACTCATTTTATCTAAAAAATGTATAATAACAAAAATATATTACATATTGTCATAAAAGAGTCCACATTGAAAAATTTAGTTGCATATATTACCACCGGTTTCCCTTCATTGGAATTTACTGTTGATGCTGCTTTGGCTTTAGCCGAAGCAGGCGTTGATACACTTGAACTGGGCATGCCTTTTTCTGACCCTGTTGCAGATGGCCCTGTCATCGAAAAAGCAAATTTAAAAGCATTGGAAAATGGCTTTAAACTAACCCATCTTTTTGAAGCCTCGGCAAAGATAGCCCCGTACATCGACACCTTGTGGATGGGATATTTCAACCCTTTTTACCACAAAGGGTTAGACAATTTCATTGCGGAAGCAAACAAATCCGGTGTGAACGGCTTTATCATCCCTGACCTTCCTTTCGAAGAAGCAAAACCATACAAACCAACCATAGAAGCTGCAGGACTGAACCTCATAGACTTTATCGCTCCTACAGACTCTAAAGCACGTATAGAGCAGATAGTCAAAGATGCACAAAAGTTTATCTACCTTGTAGCATATGCGGGGATCACCGGTTCCGGACAAAGTGAAGATCTGCAGCCTATTATCACAGATATCAAAGAATTTACAGAAACACCTGTGTATGTAGGTTTTGGTGTAGATGAGAACACTGCTAAAGAAAAAGCTAAAGGCGTTGATGGTGTCATCGTAGGTTCTGCTTTTGTGAAAGTGCTTTTAGATGAGAGTTTAAGCAATACACAGAAAATTACTAAGATCTCTGCAATTGCCAGAGAGATAAAAGAAAAAATAAATAATTAAATAGGTAAAAGGAGAATATCATGGATCAAGGTATAGCAATAGGTTTCATTCTATTAATTGTCTCTATTATTGTCATTGGTGGTGGATATTATTATATAACAAAAAACATCCCAAAAGAATAATTATCATATCCATAAAAATGTATTAAATAATTTAGAGTATAATACTCCTAATTACAAAAAGGCTTTACACTATATGGAACACTTTATCTGGAACGTCAATCCCAATATCCTAGAATTAGGTCCTTTACAACTTCGCTGGTATGGACTGCTTTTTGTGGGTTCATTTTTTCTTGGACTTATGATCTTAACCAAGATATATAAACGTGAAGGAAAAGACCCTGCGGTACTTGACACTTTGCTTATCTATATCATGATAGGTGCTGTGCTTGGTTCACGTTTAGTGCATTGTTTCTTTTATGAACCAGACTATTATCTATCCCATCCTCTAGAGATACTCAAAGTATGGAAAGGAGGGCTGGCAAGCCATGGCGGATTGGCTGGTGTTCTCATTGCTATGTATCTATTTGCAAAACGTTATAACACACCGTATATGTGGTTACTTTCGCGTGTGTCCATCCCCGGTGCACTTACTGCAGCTTTCGTACGTTTTGGTAACCTTTTTAACTCTGAGATACTTGGACTTCCAAGTGACAAATCCTGGGCCATCATATTTTCACGTGTTGACATGGTACCTAGACACCCGGTACAACTCTATGAAGCATTTTCTTACCTTATTATTTTAGTACT
>JAPHUJ010000288.1 GCA_026193735.1 Sulfurovum sp. | reverse complement strand
TAAAATTTAAGTGGAATCCAAATCAGAGAGAGTCTTTCGGGGTCTAGCAATAACACTTAACACACGATAGATGAACTCGAACCTCATCTTTCTTCGCGTTCATTATACCATGTTTTCTTAAGTTATAACCTTACTTGATAAAAATATTTAAATTTAATCCAAAATTTAAATCTGAAATGAAATTTTTTAAGATTCGAAGAAAAAAGTTGTAAATGTGGTACTCATTATACATATGTGTAAGCGCTTTATATTCTTTTTTCATTTATTGCTTCTTTCTGATAGCATATGTAATTGTTATAACATTTTTTGATCTTAAATATTCCCAATAACATTATTTTACAAGTCATAGAAATATGCGTTATTTATTGTTTTCCTGGTATAAAATGCGTTTACTCCTTATGAGCTTAATACGTTTCTATTTCCATCTATGATATATTATATAAAATTTTGGGAGGTAAAGGATAATGAAGATCTTGATAAACTTTAAAATAACATTTATGCTTTTTGTGATGCTATTTACTTTGAATTTAGAAGCAAATCCTGTATTAGCAAGGCAATATGGCATGGAATGTAGTGCCTGTCACTCACAAGTACCGGCACTCAATGATATGGGTCTTGGATTTTTGAGGAATGGATTTAGAAACTCCACATATGATACGACTTCTTTACAGAGTTTATTGGATTCAAATAGTTCAAATAGACGTTATCCTGTTGGTGCTATTATAGGTTTGTCTGATAATTCTAAGACGGATGAAGTAAACCGACTGGTTAAACTATATTTGGCTGGTACGATTACAGATTCTCTGTCTTTGTATTCCTTAACCAAAGAGTCTTTTAACAGTAATAAACATGGTCAAGACCTTTTTGAATCTGACAACTCTCAATTCTATTTCCAATATAATATTTCAGAAGCAAAACATGTCTTCCGAGCAGGCCTTCTTTCACCTTTAACCCAACTTGGGAATGTCCAAAGAAGCATGGGACATTCAGGATTGCATGGTACCGAAGGTCATGGTGATCATTATATTTCACCTTTGGATCATGCAGATATTCGAAAAATTAAGGGAGCAGAATATTCCTATCTATTTGATAATAATATCTTACTTCTCTTTTCTTACGGTGAACAGGTAGATAAGCATGGAGATCATGGAAATATAATTGATGATGAGAACAATAATGTATTTTTGACAAGTTTAACATATAAAACTTCAGAAAACTATAAAATTGGATTGATATACAATAGTATAGATGTAAAAGGTAATGATTTTTATTCATTTATCATACCTATGGAAAAAGAGTATAGTCTGTTGACATGGAACTCTTCTTTAGTTTATACAAATGCTTCAGATGATGATTATATTGGTCTTGAAAGTGCATTTACCTTTCCTGTGGGTGATATGGGACATATTAAAGCTATTGTAAATGTAGACAGAGATGAGAATGAGGATACTAACTTTGGGTACTCTTTAGGATATACCAAAATTTATAAAATGTTCTTTTTTGAAGCTGTAGCATCACGTGTCAACACAGAGCTATACAGTAGTAATAAAGCAACAGGTGCTATTAATATTATTTTCTAACAAAATTCGATGAGACTTTAATTTAAAAGTCTCTTTTGAACGCTACATACAATTTTCTCTTTCTTATTATCCTACGATGAAAGTGAAGGATGATCTGTTCATATTGTAATTTATCATCAAAGGTGGCACTTTCTATAACAAAAATATTGTCTTTATGTACTTCAAACATATATCCGACGTTGGTAATGGGTGACATGGAAAGCGTCACAGTATAGTGGCCCTTAATGATGCTTTCTTTTTGTGAGTACATAAGTCCTATATTATAGCAACTGTTCTTTTCTGTATAAGAGATTTGAAGTAGCACAACCCCTTATCACAAGGATAAATGCAGTGGCAAAGAACAACAGTTTCTTGATCTTTATGTTCAGACCATTTCAGATAACTTGAGAAAGATATCATTAATTTCTTTACCCGCTTTTTTGGACAATTTTTCTACTTCTATTTTAGACTTGCCATACATAAGAGAAAGTTCTTTGTGTCTCTCTTCCCATAGATCTTCACTTTCCATTTTTGCAAGGTGTGCTTTGAGAGCTGCTACATCAAGTCCCTCTTGCGCTTTACTGGAAACTTTTTGGGTAAACTCTTCTGTACTCTCTTTGATCACTTCCAGTCTGCTACGCGCTTCTATCATGGCGAGATGTCCTTTGAGTTCTGCTTCATCTTCAAAGTCACTGTAGGCATCTTTAAGCTTCTCTTCTACACCTGTAAAACGTTTTTTTAATTCATTCCAAAACTCACCTGCTTCATCTGTAATATCTTCACTCAAGTCTTCTATCTTTTCTTCAGCTTTTTTAAGTGATCTTCTAGACTGCTCTATGATCTCTTTAAATTCTTTTTCCATAAATGACTCCTTATTTTAGATAAGTATATTAAAAATTATAGCACTTTTTTTGCATGGTTGTTTTTATTTCCTTCTAACCAGTCACTTAGTAATGTAAGCTCATTTAATGTCTTAGGCCCTGTTTTTAAAATATCTGCAAAACTCTTCACACCCATAGAAAGAAGGTATTGTAAATTATCATCAAAGGTAGCATCTTTTATAACAAAAATGTTGTCTTTATGTACTTCAAACATATATCCGCCATTGGGAATGGGTGACATGGAAAGCGTCACAGTATAGTGGTCTTTAATGATGCTTTCTTTTTGTGAGTACATAAGTCCTAGGTTATAACCTTCATTTGCAAATCCTCGTATGGCTACAACAAGCACTTGATTGTCACCTTCTTTGGATGAGTTAAAGATGTTGATGATGTCTTTTATGGTTTGGTAACCGGGTATTTTTTCAAGCAGAGACTCAAAGAAATCTGCTAGTTTTGTCTTCATGAAGTGACCCACTATATATAAAAGAAATATAAAGATACCCAGAGCCAATAGAAACCATAAGAACTGGTGATTCTCTGGTACAAAACCAACGATCTTAAATAGCCAGCCGACAAGCAGGTCTATCTTACTATAAAGCCAAAGTATTACCACAACAATGATCACTGCAGGCAAAAGACCAAAGAGACCTTGCACTGCTGTGTGTGTGAAGTGTTTTAGAGGATTATTATTCATCGTTATATTTCCTTGAGTTCTTATAGATACAATCATACACTATCTTGGCTTGTGTATACAATGCTTTATTATGTAACGAAAGTAATAAATTTTATAAATATATTTAGCTATAATAAAATTTGTATAAAAATTTATATCAAGGAGAAAACAATGAAAAAAACAGTATTAATTTCAGTATTAGCATCAACATTTATGATGGCAGGTGGTGACATAACTCCAGTAGAACCAATGGTCGAAACACCAGCAGTTGAAACATCAAGCAGCTTTAATCCAGCCATAGCATTTATTGGTGGTGTTATGAAAGGTGAGGGTGACTACAACGATTGGAAGAGCTTTTACGGTGTAGAATTTTCATTTGACTGTTTGCTGACTGATGCCATCAGACAACAAATTCAGATCACAAACTATGACCATGACGGTTTACAAATGTTCCAGGCAAATATCAACCCACACTACATGTTTGATATTACTGATAACACACAGTTCGGTGTTGGTCCAAGTCTTGGTTTTGCAAAAGTGGAAATCGGTAGCGAAGATGACACCGTATTTACGTACGGTTTAGGTGCAAGCATCAGAAACAATGTAACTGAAAACTTCTTTGTGGGTGCAGAAGCAAAATATGAGTGGACAACAGATGCAACATTCGGTGGCATAGATGATGACCTTAACAATGCAAAAGTATTTGCTAAGATCGGTTATCAGTTTTAATTAGACTTTACTCTTTGTGGGCATTAAGTTGCCCACAAACTAGATGATACTAATAG
>JAPHUJ010000124.1 GCA_026193735.1 Sulfurovum sp. | reverse complement strand
GACAGTTCTAAGCTTTGTATTGTTCAGAGTGCAAAAGACATCTTGACCATAGAAGAAAGCAGGCAGTTCTCAGGTGTGTATTATGTTGTTTCAGAAGTACGTGATCTCGATGAAGCACATTTGTTTTATGCCGTTGGCGGTGTAGAGGAAGTCATATTTGCTTTTCCTCCAAGTATTGCTACAGACACGATGATACTTTACATCGAAGATAAACTCAAAGGATTGGATATACATTTTACCAAGATCGCACAAGGTGTACCTACAGGAGTAGAACTGGAAAATATAGACATCATGTCACTCTCACGTGCATTAGAATCGAGAGTGAAGATATAACTAAGACAGTAATTATTTTAGACAACGATTTCAGTGTTTAGATAGCGGTATAACGGCAATTCAACCTTCACATTTTATTTATAACTTCTTTTCCTTCCTAACAAATATTTCAAACTCTTTTACGCTAAGCGGTTTACTGTAATAATATCCCTGTATCTCATCACATCCCTGTTCTCGAAGGTAATTAAGCTGTTCTAGTGTTTCCACTCCTTCGGCAATAGTTTTCAGTCCAAGACTGTGGCTCATCTTGATAATAGCATTGACAATGGCTTTGTCTTCCGGATCGGTATAGATATCATGGACGAAGGACTTATCAATCTTGAGTTTATAGACCTTGAATTTTTTCAGGTAGTTTAGGGATGAATAGCCGGTTCCAAAATCATCAATTGCCATTCGTACTCCAAGATCATGTAGTTTTGTCATCACATTAGAGGCGATTTTTGGGTCATACATCGCTGCAGCTTCAGTCAATTCAAGCTCCAAATACTCCGGTTTAAGACCTGTATTTTCGAGTATATTGGTCACCAGTTCGGGTAAACGGGGATGACGAAACTGTACTGCAGAGATATTGACCGCGACTATCATCGGTGAAAGACCGTGTTCGATCCACTCTTTTGCCTGTTTCACTGCACTACGTAATACCCACTCACCAATAGGTAAAATTAGTCCACTCTCTTCTGCAAGTGGGATAAATTCGAAAGGTGAAATATTTCCAAATTCAGGATGGGTCCACCGAAGCAAGGCTTCTGCTCCAATAATACGACTGTCATGTGTTGAGATCTGAGGTTGATAAACAAGATGAAATTGGTTCCGTTTCAGCGCATGGTGCAAAGCATTGGTTAACTGTAAGTTGCGTGCTGAACGCTGCTGCATTGCTTCAGTGAAGAAAGCATATCGGTTACGTCCTTCCTGCTTCGCACGGTACATGGCAGTATCTGCATTTTTGGCAAGTGTTTCGTAGTTCTTACCGTCAACGGGGTACATCGCAATACCGATGGAAGCAGTGACGATCAATTCATTACTTTCAATGATCACAGGCTCGGAAATGATATTTAATAGTTTCTTGGCAACATGGGTAACACCTTCTGTATCTGTCTGAGGTATCATAAATATGAATTCATCCCCGCCAAGTCGTGAGACTGTATCTGCTTCACGCAGTACCGATGCAAAACGTTTGCCCAATTCGATCAAGAGAAGATCTCCGATACTATGACCGAGGGTATCGTTGATGTCCTTAAAGTGGTCAAGATCCAGGAACAAAAGTGCTAATGTACTTTCCTGTCGATGTGCAAGGGTAATGGCGTATGTCGTTCGTTCTTCCAACGTAATCCGGTTGGGAAGCCCTGTAAGTACATCGAAATTGGCAAGATAATGGATACGCTCTTCTGCACGTTTTTCTTCTGTGATATCCTTTTTGATCGCCATATAATGAGTGATGTTCCCATCTGCTTCGAAGATCGGGGCGCTTATGATCTCTTCTGTATATTCCGTACCATCTTTGCGTCGGTTGGTAAATTCGCCTTTCCAGCTTTTCCTCTGTATCAAATGTTCCCACATATCATCATAGGTGGATGTCTGTGTTTTCCCTGATTTGAGCAGACGAGGATTTTTACCTACAGCTTCTTCCTTAGTATATCCTGTGACAGTGACAAATGCGTTATTGACGTATTCGATATTACCTTCAAGATCGGTGATAACGATGGTGTTGGGGTTTTGCTCGACCGCTTGCGAGAGTTTAAGCAATTCTCTTTCAGCTTCTTTGCGTTTCGTGATATCTCTGGAAGAGGCATAGATATAGCGTTGTCCGTCTAATGTGATCGCTTTGGTTGTAATTTCAGCAGTAAATACAGTACCGTTTTTACGCCGATGAAGTGTTTCAATAGTGAGTGGTGTATCAGGCATTGAATGGAAAATTTTATTAATTTCTTCGTGCGAGTGCTGGGCCTCCCAGACATCTATGCTCAAATGTAACGCTTCTTCTTTATCATAGCCAAGCATCTTAAGAAAAGAGGGACTGTATTCGATAAGCCGACCATCTAAATCTGTAATATGAATACCGTCGATAGAAGATTCGAGTATGGTGTTAAGCCAAGACCTGCTAGATTCAATTTCCTTAGTTTTGAGTTTTAAGATACGTCGGTTCTTTAAAAGTGTCAAGATAATGAACAGTAGGATGAAATAAATGAGCAAGCCACCTAATGTCAACAGCAAGGGGTAATAACTGTCAGTCGAACTGTCAAACTCCGGTGTAGTTGAAAAATGGATATGCCATGTCCGACCGCCGACTTGAAGTGTCTGTTGACTGTTGTACTTTGAAACATAGGAGGATGGCTTAAATGATCGATAGAGGAGGTAGTCGTCCGATATTGCTTTGTTATCGTAGATCTCGAAATTAAGCAACGAATCATTTGGTCCGATCTCGTTCATCAGATCTTTCATCCGAAAAGGGCTGTAGACAAACCCGAGGATAGCATTGCGACGTGATTCAATCGTATCTGCTCTTGTCTCTGTTTTGTATAGCGGCAGGTACATTAAAAAACCCGCCTGGACATTCGAATCGATCTCCTGGACCAATATGACCCGTCCTGAAACGGATGCAAGACCTGTATCTCTGGCTTTCTCCATTGCTTCTCTGCGGGTAGGCTGGGAAAACATGTCGTATCCGATCGCCTGCACATTGCGTTTGTTCATCGGTTCGAGATAGAGGATAGCGCTGTACTGTTCTCGTTTGCCTGCAGGTTTGAGTGCAAATTGGGTGTATCCTTCAGCGCGCATTTTATGCTCCAAAGGGGCAACCTCTTCAGGGCGCACCATCAAGGAAAAGCCGATTCCTTGAAAACCAGGGTAATATTTTTCGGCTTGGAGTGCTTTTATAAATTGATGCCATTCATGCCGGCTGACACTCTCATTGGCGTGAAAGAGTGCGATACCGCTGCGTAAAGCATTCTCATACTTTATCATCCGTTTATTGATACGATCTATGTTCTCATTGACATTGTTTTGAAAATATTCTTTGGAGCGAGTATCATAATAATCTTTTGACACAGACCAAACAAATAGAGCAAGGACAACTGAGAAGAGCAAGATGATCCAGGAGATTATTTGATGAGTGTAAAAAGCTTTTCGAAAGAAGCTAGGAAATTCAATAGGTCTTGACATGTGAACCTTATTTTCTGAGCACTAATAATGCTACTAGATACTTTTATTCAAAATAAAATATTATTACCTGATATTTGATTATGATATATTTTAATCAGTAAATATTAACACTCCTTAGATTAGACCCAAGGAGTGTTAATATACTACTTTTTCTTACTTCCGTTTATTTTTTTAAGTTCTGCTTCTACCATCATTTTAAGTTCGCCCATATGTGCAGCTAATTTACTTTGTGCTATCTGTGCACCTGCTGCTGCGAGTTGTGGCATGAGTTGAACGGTTTTTTGTCCTACAGGTGTTTGGTAAAATGCATTCATCTCAGCTAATTCTTCTACAGTAAAGTTTTTTGCGTACAATGCAGCGATGTCACCTCTTTGTGCTTCCCACCCCATATATTTTGTAAAAAAGGCATGAATCGTTGGCCTAACTGTTTCAAGTTCAGGATTCTGCTGTATTTGCATTTGAGTCACTCTCTCTATCATGCCTTCGTAACTTTCTTTCATATTCATAGTTGCGAGTAGGGTATATGCTGCTGAGTTTGCAGCATGTGCAGAAATTGTTGTACTTGGTACTTCAGTCGCCTGAAGTGAAAATGGTAGTGCAAGAGTTGCTGCAAGCAGTAGTGATCTAGATGTTTGTTTGAACATGGTCTTCCTTTAAATTTATAGTAAAATAATTATAACCTATAAGACTTAATATGAATGTGTTATTTAGTTTTAAAGAAGAAT
>JAPHUJ010000319.1 GCA_026193735.1 Sulfurovum sp. | reverse complement strand
TTACAGAAAAAGCAGATGAGATACTCCGTTTTTTAAACCCCAAAGAAGACAAGATACAAGCCACAAAACTGGACCTGAGCATCATTGACAGAGTTTCAGATCAGGCTAAACAACTTTTCGACAACAAAAATGGCGGCTTCAATAAAGCCCCTAAGTTTCCTCAAGCCTCCACCCTTGACTTACTTTTAGATGTATATCGCATCACCGGAGACAAAGAGACACTTAACATGGTACTACTCTCCCTTTCTTCCATGGCAAAAGGTGGATTAAGAGATCTGGTAGAAGGGGGGTTTTGCCGTTACTCTACAGACAATGAATGGCTTGTACCTCACTTTGAAAAGATGACCTACGATAACGCTCTGCTTTCAGAAGTATATCTCAAAGCATACCATGTAAGTGGTAATGACTTTTACAAAACTGTCGCATTTGAGACCATAGATTTTATGGTAAAACATATGAGTAAGGATGGTCTTTTCTACTCTGCCTCTGATGCAGATACGGAAGGAGAAGAAGGCAAATACTTTGTCTACACTTATGAAAAAGCCTTAAAGTCTTTCGAAAAAGCCGGTATTCCAAGTAAAGAACATGCCGCACTTGCCCAAGCACTGCACATCTCAGAAGAAGGAAACTTTGAGGGTAAGAACATCGTTCGGGTAGATGATCCTGCCTATAACGACATCCCTTACTATACTGAAGCCATACAGGCACTCAAAAAACGCAGAGAAAAACGTACCTACCCTTTTATAGACAAAAAAGTGCTTGTCTCATGGAATGCCATGATGATAAAAAGTCTTTTCAAAGCAAGCCGTGTAGACAACGTTTACCTCCAATCAGCCATCAGATCACTTGATGCCTTACTGAATAGTATGTACATTAACTCTGAACTCTTTCATTCTACTCTCTTGGGTAAAAAACCAAAAATTAAAGCATTTTTAGAAGATTATGCTTATCTTGCAGAAGTACTCATCGAAGCATATGAAAGTACGCTTGATGAAACATACCTTATCACGGCAACCAAGCTGACCAATGCTGCCATTGAAAAGTATTTTGTCCAAGGAAAATGGAAGTTCTCACGCGGTGAGTTTGAAACCAATGCTGACATTTATGACAGCTCCTATCCTTCTTCAGTAGCAACCATGCTTTCAGTACTTTACTGCATCTCTTCTTTAGTAGATGGGGTCTATAAAAAATTTGTCTTTAAGACACTGGAAATTTACTCTTATGATGTCATGCGCCAACCTATATCTACCCCACGTATGAGCCGTATGGTGATACGTTATCTCAAAGATGACATCATTATCAAAGCTAAAGAAGAAATCTTACAAACATACATAAAAGATCTGGACACACTTCCACACCCTTTTTCTCTTTTGAAAAATGACACCAATGACGGTTTTATGCTCTGTAACTCCAACAGCTGTTTTGGACATGAAAAAAGTTTTTCCGGAGTAGTAGAGATTTTAGAAAAAAGATAGTTATTATCAATGTTACACACAAAATTCTTTTTTATGGCATAATAAAATTAAATTATTAAATAAAAGGATACGTTATGACATGTAATATAGGAAAAATAGATAGGATCATTCGAGTTGTGATTGGTGCAGCTTTACTGGGCTGGGGAGTAATGAATGGTAATATCATTGCTGATGTTGTTGGTGGAGTTCTTCTCTTTACTGCTATTATCGGATGGTGCCCACCATATGCTTTGCTTGGCATTAACACGGGATGTAAAACAAAGAACCACTAAATAAGTTTTTTTTGTGCTATAGCTATAAAAATATAGCACGAAGTAAAGATAGAGTTTAATATTATAGTGAATCTCTGAGCAAAAAACTGGAACGAAAAGGTACAGTTATCCTCTGATAGAAGTAAAATAGCGCTTTTATAGGCATTGAGTAATCTTATAATAGATATAATATTCTTCAATGAAAGAAAGCTTATATATATTTTATGGAGACTTAAAAAACTCTTTTAAAGATCTCCTTCCTATCATCATCGTAGTTGCACTCTTTCAAGGTGTCATCATCCGGACTATGCCCGATAATGTCACCTCCATCGTCATAGGACTTACTATCGTTGCAGTAGGTTTGGCACTTTTTATCCGTGGTCTTGAACTGGGTATCTTTCCCATTGGTGAAGGGTTGGCTGTAGACTTTGCCAAAAAAGGCTCTATCTTTTGGCTTTTACTCTTTGCATTTACCATAGGTTTTT
>JAPHUJ010000263.1 GCA_026193735.1 Sulfurovum sp. | reverse complement strand
GAACTTGTCAAAATTTCCAGAAGTAATGAGTGTTCGACACGTCCATCAATGATGTGTGCTTTTTTTACTCCACCGCGTAATGCTTCTATGCAGGCATCCACTTTGGGTACCATGCCTCCGTGTATCGTTCCATCTGCTTTAAGTGCTTCAGTTTTTTCTATGCTGAGATTCGTGATGAGTTTCATCTCTTTGTCTAATATACCCGGTGTGTCTGTCAGGAAAAGTACCTTTCTTGCTTCCAGGGCTACGGCTATTCTGCTTGCAGCAAGGTCTGCATTGATGTTAAATCCGGGATGCCCCATAGTACTGCTTCCTGCTATAGGAGCAATAACCGGGATAGCGCCATCTTCGATGATATTATTGACTATTTCCGGGTTGACATGTTCGATGATGCCTGTATAACCGAAATGCTCAAAATCTTTAGGTATCCCCTTTAAAAAACCGCCATCTTTTCCGGAAATTCCAATCGCTTTAGACCCGTGGTTATCCAGTAAGGAGACTATCTCTTTGTTGATCTCTCCGCTCAATACCATTTCTACGATTCGCATTACTTCTTTTGTGGTCACTCGTTGACCATCTACAAACTTCGTTTCTACTCCCAAATCAGTAAGCAGGTCTGTAATGCTTTTACCTCCGCCATGCACGATGATAGGTTTCATCCCCACAAGGTGTAAAAGTACAATATCTTGTGCAAATTGTTCTTTGAGTTCAGCACTTGTTTGTGCTGAACCTCCATACTTAATAACGATTTTTTCATTGGCAAATCTTTTGATAAACGGTAAAGCATCAAGCAGTGTTTTTACTACATCAATCTTACTTTTCATTGTGGGTATCCCTTTATATATTCATCTACTTGAGTGAAAATTGTCTCTTTTATCTCTAATTTTAACTTCATTTCAGAGATAGGCAACTTAAAACCCTGCATTTTTACTACATCTTTTTCTGTCACAAGAATACTCTGAGCCTCACATTCCGACAGAAGTATTTTCAACTTTTCTTCATCAAAATAGGCATGATCTGCCAGATAGACTTTTTGTACTACACCTTCGGGAAGATAGCTGTCAAGCCTGCTCGGATTTGAAATGGCCGTCACAAGTACCATCTTTGTAGTAAGGTTGTCAAAATACACTTGTCGGAAGAATGCTTTCCCCTCTTTAGCCACGATATCCGCATACTTTTTATTAAACCAAAACTCTCTAAAGGCACCTGCGGGAAAAGGCAAATAATTTTTGATCTGTTCAGGTTCAAGTACGATTTCAAATTTTTCTATCTCAACACGGTTAAACCCGTCATCCAAGATGATGCACTTTGCACCTTTTTCTTTTGCTAACGCTATGGCCAATTCTCTGTTTTCACTTACAATGACCGATGCTTTCGGTAACGACTGTGCCATAAGCATCGGTTCATCTCCACTCTGTGTGACATCTGTAAGTATCTTGCCTTCAAAGCTTACCTCGACCAAACCTTTGCTTGTGCGACCATACCCACGAGAGATGATGACAACGTCTTCAAGCCGTGTGGCAAGTGCAATGACAAAAGGTGTTTTACCGCTTCCGCCCACGATAAGATTTCCCACAGAAACGATAGGTATACCAAAGTTTTTTTGAGGAGTGACCATCCTGCGTACTGACATTATGATGCCATAGACTACAGACAGAGGAAAGAGAAGTAACATAAAAGGATAATGGTACCATTTTGGTGTAAAAAGCATCTGCTCAAGAAACCCTCTCATGTACACTCCTTCGCACCCAGTTTTTTTATTTCAACACAAGAAAACCCTGCTTCTTTTCTGCCTTCTACATTGACATGGGGCCTATGTTTGGAAAGAAGGTCATAACGTTCGAGTATGTCAAAATATGTATCTTCTTCTTTCCCCTCTTCTATGCCTTCTTGTGCACAGAGATACTTAAACCATTTATCACCCTTGAACACATGGTCTATCTCTTCAGCATAAATAATATTTAGTGCATCTATCAGTTTCTTCACCTGAGGATTTTTTCGTTTATTGTCCAGTTTTTTGATGATTTGAGGACTCACATCAAGTCCTGATGCTTCATAGTAACGTGGAATGATGGCCATCCGGTCTAAGATGTTATGTGCGGTATGTTCTGCTGCATCAAACAGTCCACAATGTACAGGAAAATCTCCATATGCATATCCTAGTTCTGTCAGTAAACTTTCCAACATCTTAAAATGACGTATCTCATCACTTGCTACTTCCAGCCAATCTATTTTATAGGTCTTAGACATCTGAGGGTAACGATATACGGCATCCAGGGCCAAGTCTATAGCAGAGAATTCTATATGCGCGATTGCATGGACTAAAGTGGCCAAACCCTCTTTACTTTCAAAATCTTTTCTTGCAGGCAGATCTCTGGGATCCACAATGTGACATTTGGAAGCATATGACGGTTTTGAAAATAATATAGGATCAAAATCATCATCACAACTTATTTCATTTTGGATACAATACTCCAAACACTGAGTGGTCAACTCCTCTTTAACAAGAATATCATCACTGATAATAGCACGCTTTAAAAGACTAAATATATTCATAGGAGAATTATATCATGCAAATCAAAATACAACCTATGGGACCCTATCAGACTAACTGTTACATTGCTACTGTTGACGGCAAAGACTTCATCATAGACCCTGGTATGGGTGCTACAAAATGGGTACTTGACAATGTCACCAACCCCGTAGCCATACTCAACACACATGGACACTTTGACCATGTCTGGTCAAATGCAGAAATAAAAGAAAAACTAAATATCCCTATCTATTGTCCCAAAGGTGATGTTTTCATGCTTACAGATGATCCTCTGGGGCAAGGTACTCCTCCAAGCAAACCTGACCATATCATCGTAGGTGATGAAGAACTCAACCTGAAAGGGGTAAAAATAAAGTACCGTCACTTCCCGGGACACACACCCGGATGCAGTATCATCCAGATCAAAGATGTATGGTTCAGTGGAGACTTTCTTTTTCAACAATCCATAGGCAGATGGGACTTTCCTTCTTCCAGCGGTGAAGATATGGTAAAAAGTTTAGAAAAAGCCATGAAACTAGAGGGAGATTACACTATCTACCCTGGGCATGGAATGAGTACCACACTGAAGGCTGAACAAAGAGTGATGTCTTATTGGATCGAACAGGTGAGGAGGACAATATAATCGTGAAGAGTTTCACGATTAGTCCGACGAAACCGAAGTGGTGGAGCAAAGCGACCCGTGTAGGTAAAAACTATTTAACCCCCTAACACGTGCCGAGGAAGTACAAAAGTCGTAAGCTTTCCTTCGAAGACATGCTTTTTATCCACAAAAGCATCTACATCTACTTCCCGTTTCTTCCCGTTTTTACTGACAACTCTCGCTTTACATAAAACAGCATCACCTACTTTTACAGGAGCAATAAATTTAGAGCTTGAAGCACCTAGAACAACTAAAGGGTCATTGACCGCAGACATAGCCGCATAATCCGCAGCACCAAAAATAAAACCACCATGTACTAACCCCTGAGAATCCGCTCTCATTTGCTGGGTTGTATGAAGTAGTACTTCTGCATAGTCTTCTTCTAATTTTGTGACTTTACCGCAAAGTGAAGTGTTAATATTGAGATGTGTGTTAAGTTCCATGAAGTGTCCTAAAATAATATTATGAATATTATATCAATGTTTGAAAGGAAGTGATTATATTTATTTGTAGTTGAGACTTCTATATTATGTTTCCAAACAATATTTAGGAACAAAAGATATCATTTCATACTATTATTTTCCATCACATTTCGCTGTGGAACATTTTCCTGTTTCACACTTCATAAAAGGTTCTAAATTACTTTTTTCTATAGGCTCATGTGTTTTAAATGCGCCTTCAGTATAAAGAATATAAGCAAACAATGCAGAAAGCACAGCAAGGATCAAAAAGAGATAAAGTAAAAATTTTTTCATTGTATGTCACCTAATAGTATTTGAAAAATTGAAAAAAGCGCGTTCTTCCTAGTATGAAAATTTATATCCACGTCTACGAACCGTATGTATAACCTGAAAACCAAGAATACTTTTCAAACGTTTTCTAATCTGGTTAATTGCTACTTCAACTGTATTATCACTTACATACTCAGGTTCTTCCCAAAGTGCATTGATAATCTCGTCTTTTGAAAAAACACGCTGTTTGCGAAGTGCAAGATATGCCAAAATATCAAATGTTTTACCATTGAGAGAAACGATTTTTTCATCATATTCTATCTTCTTATTTGCAATATCTATAACGAGTTTCTCTATGTTAACCTGGGTGCCAAAAAGATGTCTCATATTTGCTAAAACTCTCGCCGCGATAAGATCCGGATGTTGTAAGTGTTGATAAATCACATCATCTACACCCAAAGAGAAGAAAGCAGATTGTGCTTTAATATTATTTGTGAGTATAATGATCTTCGTTTCACTCTTTTTCTTTTTGACTTCATTCACATAACGCTCAAGTGAAAATTTTACACCTTCGTCCACGATCACAACAAGTTCATAGTGTCTAAAGTCTGTAAAATTGGTTGCATCATACATATCTTTTGCATTATCAACAATACAAATAAAATATTTATCTAATTCTTTTTCAAGTTCCTTAACGTATTCGTCATTGAAACCTACCGTTAGTATTCTCATTCTTTTCCAATCAATGAAAAGCAGCAAAACTTAAATTTTGTCCACTTTTCTCTTTTATTAGCGTATTTATAGCTAAATCAACCTTATTTAAAAATAAAAGTAAAGCTGACTTTAAGCTATTGTACTACAATTTAACGTGATTTGATTGCTTTTATATAAACTCTTTTGGGTGCGGGGTATCCCTCGACCGTTTTGGTATTATCATCCGGGTCAAGAAAATCTTCAAGACTTTGTGTATCTATCCACTCAGTCTTTCGTTGTTCGTTAGATTCAGTTTTCATCGTTTCCAACACTTCAACTGTTTCGAACCCTGCTCTATGACACCAGTTTTTTAAAGCACTGACGGTAGGTACAAAATAGATATTCGGTATCTTGGAATAACGGTCTTTAGGAGTCAAACACATCTCGCCCTCTCCATCTATCATAAATGTATCCAAAATAAGCTCACCATCCTTGTTAAGACCTTTAAACAGTGATTTAAGCATTGCAACGGGATCAGATCTGTGATAGAGTACCCCTAAGCAAAAAAGTGTGTCAAACTTATGTTCATAAAACTCTACATGTTCTACACCCAAAAGTTCATACACGATGTTCGAACGAATAAAATGATTGATAAACTGAAATTGTGAGTAATAGATAGCGGAAGGATCAAATCCTATAAGTTTTTTAGGCTCTTGAGACAACATGCGAAATAGATAATAACCATTATTACAACCTATATCACCTACAATTTTATCTTTAAGATCAAAATGTGGTTCAAGCAGATTATATTTGATCTGACTTTGCCATTCAGAATCTATAAAAAGTTCATTAATTTGAAACGGGCCTTTTCGCCAGGGCTTCATCAAAAGTGCCGTCTCTTTTATCTGCTGTGCATCCTGAACACTAAGATCCTTAATCTGAACCTCAACTCTATCCCCAAGTTTAACCTCAACATCCTCATACGTTTTAAGCGCTTTAATGGCTTCTTGGTAAGGAACTATGTTTTTCCACGTAAGCCATTTCTTACGCTCATCTCGTAATGTATCTAAGTTCATCTATTTTTTAATGTATGCTTTTTTAATGACTTGATCAAACATTGGTCTATCTGCTCTACCCGTTGATACATTTTCTATTTTTTGTACAACGTTTTGTCCAGAAACGACTTCACCAAAAATGGTATAACCACCATTTAAGTGTGGTGTAGGTGCTGTTGTAATGAAAAATTGACTCCCATTTGTATTCATACCGTGATTTGCCATCGCAAGCATATATGGTTTATCAAATACAAGATTAGGTGTATTTTCATTTTTGAATTCTTTTTTCCAAATAGACTCACCACCTCTACCTGTTCCTGTAGGATCACCACCTTGAATCATAAAACCTTTGATCACTCTATGAAAAATATGTCCATTGTAGTATCCATTTTTAACATGTGTTACAAAGTTTTCTACTGCTAAAGGGGAGGCTTCAGGATACATTTTTAATTCTATCTTTCCTACATTCGTTTCAAGTACAACCACAGTGTCTTTTGCTTGCAACTGTAAACTCAATCCTAAAAATAGTAAACCCAATAATAGTTTCTTCATTTATGTATCCTTTTCACATTTATCGATGTTTAATTTTTGAAGTACTTTTGTTAAAAACTCTCCACCCTCTCTATGTATATCATCGCGAAATTCTATATAAATCGCATGTAGATCTGCTCTGTCATTAGAGATTTTTTCGAAGATAAAAGGTGTTTGACCTGTCTCGGCTTTTACCTCATCTATGACAGAGCAGATCTCTGATTTTAATTCAGCGTGCTTGTCAAAAACAAGGCTAAGTCCCTGATAACGCTCTTCCATTCTTATATGTGCTATTATATCATTACATTTGTCCATTTTTTTCCTTTAGGTATATTATTAATATTATAACGCTTTTAAAATTTTATTTCGCATAATTCACTGCTCTGGTTT
>JAPHUJ010000084.1 GCA_026193735.1 Sulfurovum sp. | reverse complement strand
ATAGATGAAGTCTCTATGATCTCTCCAGAGATATTTTCTTCTATGGATCTGATATTGCGCGGTTTTAAGGGTACGGATGCTCCTTTTGGCGGGGTACAAGTTGTGATCAGTGGAGACTTCTTTCAGTTGCCCCCAGTTTCCAAAGTACCTAAAGAGAAGCGTTTTGCATGGCAGTCTCCTGCATGGAAAGCACTGGACTTACATACCTGTTACCTGGAAGAAAAGTTTAGACAAGATGACGACAGACTTATACAAATACTAGATGACATACGAAGTGGTAGCATTTCACCCTCATCGGAAGAACTACTTGCAAGCAGGCATGAAAAAGAACTCAGCATGGACACACCTACCAAACTCTATACGCACAATGTAGATGTAGATCGCATAAATCTGGATGAGTTAGCGAAGCTTGAAGGGGAGCCTAAAGTCTTTGTCTATGAGTCCAAAGGAAGTGAAAAGAACATAGAGAAGATCTTTAAATCTTCTTTGGTCTTAGAAGAGTTGGCGCTTAAAAAGGGTGCAGTGGTCATCTTCATCAAAAATAACACAGAGGCCGGATATGTCAATGGTACAACAGGAACAGTGAAAAGTTTCAGTTCCATAGACAACATGCCCATAGTGATAACCACAGAAGGCAAAAAAATAAAGTTGGAGCCAGAAGAGTGGTCACTTGAAAACGACAGTGGCAAGGTTACAGCAACCGTTTCTCAAGTACCTTTGCGTTTGGCATGGGCCATCACCATACATAAGTCACAAGGTATGACACTCGATGCTGCAGAAATAGACTTGAGTAAAACATTTGAGACAGGGCAGGGATATGTGGCACTTTCGCGTATCAAAAACATTGAAGGTTTACGTTTGATGGGATTAAACCCTATGGCACTACGTGTAGACCCGCTCATCTTACATATAGATGACCGTATCAAACAGGCATCAAAGAAAGCCAGTGATAGCATAGAAGCATTGACAAAAGAGAGTTTAGAGTCACTTTTTGAAAGCCATATCTCAGAGCTTGGCGGCATAGTAAGAAAAGAGAAGATAGACGAAGAGATACAAAATATCAAAGAGGGGAAACCTTCACACTCTGCGTATGTCACACCAACATATTTGAAGACCAAACATCTCATAGCCAAGTCCGATACACTCATGAAACTGGCACAAAACAGAGGTTTGGGTAAAAGTACCATTGTTAACCATCTAGCACTCATAAAAGAAGAAGAGCCTGAGATAGATTTAGACAAATATAAACCTAAAGATGCACTTTTTGGGCGTGTTGATGATGTGGTCTTAAAGCTACAAACGAAGCAGTTAAAAGAGAACTTTTCTGAAGATGGCACATTACGGTTAAAGCCGGTGTTTGAAGCTTTGGGTGGAGATGTGAGTTATGATGATATACGGCTTTGTATGTTATATTTAGTGTAAATTATAAAAGGAGAAACGATGCAGTTGATTTTTATTGTACTATTGGGGGCGATACTGGGGTTTCTTTATGGAAATAACACTGATGGGTTTATATTTAGTTCCAAAATATGTCTTTTTGCCGGGATAACGCTTATCATGCCATCTCTTTTTAAGTTTGAATTGGTGCATGTCAAGCTGGTGTGGGAATATAAAACAGTACTTATGAAAGGTTTTTTGGTTAACTATCTACTACTGCCATTATTTGCACTTATTATCGGTTTTTTGACGCATAACTTTGGTATTACTGCCGGGTTGTTTTTAATTGCTGTACTCTCTGGTGGAGGTATGGTGATGCATTGGATCAAGAAGTCTGGTGCAGACACGTCTTTTGGTTTTTTATTACTGTTTATCAATCTACTTTTTATTTCACTCTCTTTACTGATGTTACATCTGTTTGCAGTGTACAGTGCAAGCTATTTTGGCGTAACTTATGATGAAAATATAAGTATCACTAGATTTTCAAGACCTGTGATCGTACTTTTGATAGTCATTCCGTTTGTTGCGAGTAGAGTTATACGCTACATCACGCCATTGGTTACGGTCATACAAACCTATCGTACCTATATCAGTCATATAAGTATTTTCATTATATTGTTTTACCTCTTTGGCTTACAAAAATCTCAACTTCTTGTAGAGATCTATGATTTCGAACCAGAGCTTTTCATTATTTCATTTATCGCAGTGGTGGTATTTTACCTTTTAACATTTGGTGCATCAAAACTGATATTTGATTTAAATTCACCACAGGAAAAAGCAGCATTTTGGCATAGTATCACAAGGTATTTAACCCTTGCCTTGGTCATATCAACATTTTCCAGCAGTACCTTTGGCATCTCTATGCTGCTACCTATTATGTTTGCCTACGTCGTGCAGATACCTCTATCGGTCGTTATAAACAAAAAATATATGCCAAATGAACTTAACCCTCCACAGGTTTAGGTATCAAATACACGCTTGCAAGTACAAGAATGACGCCCATGATCTGTCGAAATTCTGGTACTTCATCTAAAGACAGGATGAAGTAGCCTAGATTAGTGCCATTATCTCAGGGTGTAATTTGAAAAAGAGACTCTAATCCAATTTTAGCTTCTATCTCTTGTGAGACGATCTTTTTGATCGTTGTAAAAAGTGGATACTTCTTCCACTCAAAACGATTAAACTTTTCCACCATTAAAAGGGTATGGGTACCTTCGGCTCTCATGTCTGAAAAATCACTTCTTGCGATCCTTCGCCCCAGTGTATGATGGCGAGAATCCTCACTGCTTCCTGTAGTGATCAGATCACCTAAACCTGCCAGACCGTAACTGCACCCTTTTTTACCGCCGAGAGACACAGATATCGTATCAAGCTCATCTAAAGCCATGACCGTTAAAAACCCCCGTACATTCTTACCCATTTCAAGCTCATCGATCATGCCAAAGGCCAGTGCGTAGACATTTTTCAAGATCACCGACCAAGAGATACCGGAAATGTCATCTGTTGTTTTAAGATGAAGGGCTGTGGGTTTATAAAGCTCTAAAATGGTTGTCTTATGAGTAGGGTGACTACATCCAAACTGAGCAAAGCCTACTTTACCTGCACGAAGCTCTTCGGAGATCATGGGCCCATAGATGAGGCAAAAGTTTTCTAGATACTTTTTAAAGATCTCAGCAGCTGTAAGAGCTGATTCATTAAGTCCTTTGGCGATACTTATGCAGAGTCTGCTTTTATCCATCAGGGGCAAGAGTGTTTTGACAAGATCTTCATGTGCATTGACCGGTAGACAAAAGATGATGATCTCAGCTTTTGGCACTAAACTCTCTAGAGGTAAAAAGTCTTTGCCATCAACAGTTGATCGGTTCCAGATAGAGATCTCATGAAAAGGTTCTAAAAGTGTCTGCATAGCATGACCCATCTCGCCGTAGCCAAGAATTAAGACCTCTTTTCTTATGGACATGAAGACCCCTTTTTTGATGAAAGATATTTCATCTATATATTACTATAGTACTAGTAAGAAAAAGGGACAGGCTAGATTCATTCATTATTTCACTATAGGATAAGCACTTACCTTTTCCCCGTTATTTGTCTCTTTTTTATTTTCGATTATCTTTTTGCTATATTTATAATAGTATTAGCATCATCTGACCCCTATTTTCAGATATTAATCCTCTCTATGTCTTTTACCATTAAATGTAACAACCAATGACAATCTGATTTTTTCTTGTGTATCTAATACTAAAAATTCAAAACCATCGATTACTTCCATTGTTTTTACTAAAGCTTTTGTTTGTTGTTTCTCTTGCTTTTTTTCTTGTTCCGCGTTTGTATAATATTCTATTCTTGAAGGAATTTTTCTTTCCATTGCAACTGTTAATTGATCAAAAAACTCCGTTGATATAGGATTGTACATAATGACCTTTCTTGACATTAAAATTATAAATGTGATTATACTATTTAAGAATTAAGTCAAAGAAAAGAGGACTGGCTAGATCAATTTACTATCAAATAAAAGTTAATTCACACACTACTTGTGCATGATCACTTTTCAGTAAAGAACCATCTTTATTTTCTT
>JAPHUJ010000096.1 GCA_026193735.1 Sulfurovum sp. | reverse complement strand
TAGGTGGAGAGTTGACGCATCAAGATAGCATGGGGAACAAAGAGCGTTTAGGGCGTGGTTCTGTGCAATATCTTAGTGCAGGGACGGGCATCACACATTCTGAAAAAAACGAAAGGTGATGAAGAAGTACATCTTATACAAACATGGATACTTCCAGAAGCTAAAGGGCTAAATCCCAGGTATGGTTCTAAAGTTTTTGACCCCGAAAGACGACACAACAGATGGTTGCATTTAGTTGGTTCAGATGAAACAGACTCTGCCATACCCATTTATCAAGATGTCAACATGTATGTTTCTGAATTAGACAAAGACCAAAGTCTTACCTTTGAACTTGAAGAAAATAGACAGCTTTATGTAAAGATCATGGAGGGTAAAGCGAATATCAATGGGGCTATTTTTGAACAGGGGGATTCTGCTAAGGTCTCAGGTGAAGACCTAAGAGTAGAGCCTTTGAGTGATGTGCATTTACTTTTGGTTGAGTTGGCAGTTGTTGATTAACTTTTGCTAGAGTATAAAATTATATTTATTGTGCAATAATCTCTTGTGAAAAAGATTATCCAATAAAAAATCAAGGGATTCAAGATGAGACAATACGAAACATATAAATGTGACAAATGTGGAAATGAAGTAGAAGTACAGAGTGTAGGCGGTGGTACTTTACACTGTTGTGGACAAGAGATGGAAATGATCACTGAAAATCTAACTATGGTAAACTTGATGAAAGCATTTGCCGGTGAGTCTCAAGCTAGAAATAAATATGAGTATTTTGCTAAAGTGGCTCAAAAAGAGGGTTATAGAGATATAGCAGAACATTTTCAAAGAGCAGCAAATAATGAAAAAGTACATGCCAAACTGGAACTTGCGTTAAACAATAGAATGGCAAGCGGAAGTGAAGAGAGTTTTGGAAACACAAAAGAAAACCTTCAGTATGCCATAGACGGTGAGTCTTATGAAAATATAACTATGTATCCGGATTTTGCACAAATTGCAAAAGATGAAGGGCATAAAGAAGCAGCAAAATTATTTACAGGGATTGGTAAAATAGAAGTAGAACATGAAAAGATGTTTAAAATGCTTTTAGACAGACTAGAAGCGGATGCAGAGTTTGTCAGTGAAGATCCAGAAGAAGCGTGGATCTGTGAGGTGTGTGGGCATGTACATTATGGAAAAAAAGCGTTAAAGAATTGTCCAGTTTGTTATCATGGACAAGAGTACCAGACAAGATTAAATTCTAAAAAGTAATCTTTTTTGCATATCTAAATTAAATTTATAACTATCCCCGTCATCCTTATACTAAGGGTGACGGGAAAAGACCTTCTATTTACTGGTTATAAAATTTCTTTCTAGCGTGTCTCTAAATCGTGTTAGTTCAGCATCCATATCTAAGTCACTTTTAAATACATCGTGTATAGCGTATGTTTCAAGTGGCTCTGCTCCACAAAACTGAAATAATTTATGTGTAGCAACATTTGCCTCATCTAAAGTGAGCCCATCAAAGAAGCCATTTTTGTTGTCAAACTCAGTGTTTGGACAGTTATAGGTTAGACTCAACATATATTTTTTGCCTTGCATCAGTCCTCCACTGCCATACTTTTTAGACGCATCTTCTCTACTTCTTCCGTCACTTACATAGGTTACAGTGTTTATCCCCGCAGAGAATACTTCATCTATGTATTTTTTAGTGATCCAGGGTACACCCATCCAGTAAACAGGATACTGAAATAAAATATAATCCGCCCAGGCAAGTTTTTCAAGTTCATTTTTAATGTCATACGCACTCTCAATAACACTATGTTTCACATTAAATCCATTTTTAGATAAAAATTCACTCGCAGTATCTATCAACAGCTTTGTTAATTTGCCTTCTGCAACCTGATCATATTTTTGGTGTCCGTTAATAATAAGTACATTTTTTATAATATCTTTCCTTTTATGTTAAGCTTGTTTTTTTGTTCATTATTTCAGGGTGAAATTTTTCATCATCTCTTGCATTTGTTGCATCTGTTCAGGTGTCATTAGAGGCATGTTTTTATTGTTGTTCTTCATATTTTCTTCCATCGTTTGGATCGGAAAATCAGGTAATTTTATATCCTGATCAGAGACAGAGGCATTAAACTTAATATCTGTAGCTACACTAGTATGTGTTATACCCATGATATTGGCCTCAGATTTAAGCAAAATACCTTTGTGCAGCCAAAGTTTCATCTGCTGTGTTTCCCATACTTCACAGATATAGCCCTGTATGGTCTCTTCACCTGTTTTTTTACCACCCATGGCAAGCATCATCTCTTTAGCACTTTTGACAAGATCTTTATGCTTAGACTGTAGTAGCATCGCAGGGTCATACTGAACAATGATCTTTTGCTCATAGTCTACTACATACACTTTTCCATTATCTATCTTTGTAGTTTGACGTGTATGTTCTTCTCTGCCCATAATGACCGATTTAGTTGTTTCTTCCTGGAGTTCTATATTTCCCCACTCTTTGAAAAGTGTTTTGCTTTTTCCTTCTATTTTGGTTTTGATTCCCATCATATTTCCGCCACCGCTGACTGCATATTCAATGATGCCGGATTTGACATCATAACGTTTCGCCTCGGCATGAAGAGTACATGCAGTTAAAATGAGTGCAAATATTACACTCCATATTTTCATCTGTTTCATTTTCATCTCCTTTTTTTAATTATAACTAACTTCTACATCTTGGGATAATCTATATACCCTTTTTCATCTTGTGTATAGAAAGTATCAGGGGATGCTTCATTCAAGCCAGCATTTGTTTTAAAACGCGCAGGTAGATCAGGGTTGGCAATAAAGAGTACTCCAAAAGAAACTGCATCTGCTTGATGGGTTTGTATAGCTGCATTGCCTCTTTCTTTATTATACGCTCCATTGACAATGAGCACTCCTTTATAGGCATTTCTCAGTATGGAAAGTTCTACGACATTTGCTCCATGCCTTATGTCACCTTCAAGAGCATCAACGATGTGTAGATAAGCAAGATCAAATGCATTTAATTTTTCACAGATATAGGTGAAATGCTTTTGTGGGTCAGAGTCTGTCATGTCGTTAAAAGTACCACTAGGAGAGAGTCTGAGACCTGTTTTATCTGCACCTATCTCGGTGCTTACCGCTTTTATCACATCAAAAAGAAAACGGCTTCTGTTTTCTATGCTTGAACCATATTCATCTTCTCTTATATTGGTACCATCTCGTAAGAACTGATCCAATAAATAACCATTTGCAGCATGTATTTCAACCCCATCAAATCCAGCTTCTATAGCATTTTTCGCACCAGTTGCATATTCCTTGACGATCTCTTTTATCTCGTCCGCTGTAAGTGCCCTGGGGGTTTCAAACTCTTTAATACCCTCAAAAGTGTAGATCTTACCTGAGGGCTTAATGGCTGAAGGAGCTACAGGAAGTTCTCCTCCATGATAAGTCGAATGGGAGATTCTTCCTACATGCCATAACTGTAAAAATATTTTACCATCTTTGTCATGTACAGTTTGAGTCACTTTTTTCCAGCCCTGCACTTGTTCATCTGTATGTATACCAGGAGTATAAGGATACCCGATACCTTGAGTTGAGATCTGTGTCGCCTCAGATATGATCAATCCAGCAGAGGCCCTTTGTCCATAATAAGTTGCCATCAACTCATTGGGGACATTGTTTTGAACACTTCTACATCGTGTCATAGGTGCCATAAAAATCCTATTTTTTAAAGTGTAGTTTCCAATTTTGATAGGTGAGAAAAGATCCATAATAAACTCCTATAAAGTTATATTAACTATTATGTCACAGAAACAATTGTATTTAGATAAAAAAATAATTGATCAATTGGCATTCTTTTATATCAATCTCTCTAGGATTGTAAGAGATGAAGTATCTTTATGTATGTTTTATCTTTTTTATATGATCCTTGGCTACAATGACGGCATGAAAAAAAAGAAATTGCTTATCATCGGTGCAGGACTTAGTGGGCTATATAGTGCTGTGTTACTTCAAGATACTTATGAGGTAAGCATCATCGAAGCGCGTGATCGCATAGGCGGACGGATTATGGGTATTGATGGACATGATATGGGTCCATCTTGGGTTTGGGCACATCAAAAAAATATCTTACAACTGATAAAAACATTAGGTTTGGAGCTTTTCTCTCAATATACAGAAGGACTTGCATTGTATGATGCTCCAGATGGAGTACAACGATTTACCGCTTCCTCAACCACACCTTCATACCGTATTAAAGGTGGCATAAGTCACCTAGTAACTGCTTTGGAAAAACGGCTTCACAGGCCGGTAAAGCTCAATGAAAAGGTTGTTTCCTTAACGCAGTCAGATGCAAAGATAGCGGTAAAAACAGTAGCTGAAACGTATGAAGTTGACAAGGTTATCTCGACACTGCCTCCACGTTTGGCGTCAGAAAGCATAGAATACTTTCCTGCCTTATCTGCAAAACTTCACACACAACTGCAGAATATACCAACCTGGATGGGATATTCTGCCAAGTGTGTCATAGAATACCCTGATGCATTTTGGAGAAAAGAAGGCTTAAGTGCTTTTGCCGTTTCTCATGTAGGACCCTTGGGTGAAATACATGATGCATGTACTGAAAAAAAAGCAGCACTCTTTGGTTTTGTTCATAGTTATACAAAGTATGAGAGGAGGGAAGATGCTGTCATCGAACAACTCACACGTCTATATGGTCCTAAAGCGACTAAGCCTTCTGCTATCTATCTTGTTGACTGGAAAAAAGAGGTCTACACTTCAACATTTCTTGACGCTACACCTTTACGAGAGCATCCTTCTTATGGGTTTAATGCGACATATTTTACTGGAAAACTGATATTTTCAGGCACAGAAAGTGCTTTTGAGGAAGGTGGATATTTGGAGGGTGCTATAGCTTCTGCTATGTATGTAGCCAAATGTCTTTAATGCCTATGTGAGTATATCAAAACATTTTTGTCTGTCTACTGCGTAAAATATTCGTAGGTACCGCGTTCTTTGTGTTTTGCTTTGTACATAGCCTTATCAGATGCTGCAAGCAGGGCATCAGTGCTGCTGCCATCATCAGGATAAATGGCAATACCAATACTGCAACTGATTTCAAATGTTTCATCATTGATAAGAAATGGTTTGCTTATGACTTTAATAATAGATTCGGCGATCGTTGAGATGATATTTTTGTCTGAAGTGTTTTCCAATAAAAGAACAAATTCATCACCTCCAATTCTTGCAATGGTGTCTGAATTTCGAATGATATGCACTATACGTAATGCGGCTTCTTTGAGTATTCTATCTCCAAATGCATGACCTTCTGTATCGTTAATATTTTTAAACTTATCCAAATCAATATAAAGCAAAGAAAATTTGTTCTTGTTACGCTCGCATTGCGCGATCAAATGCTTTAGACGATCAAGTAGCAGATAACGATTTGGAATGTCAGTAAGTTGATCATAATGTGCGAGATGTTGAAGGCGTTTAGACTCTTCCATGCGACTGCTGATATCACGGTTGATACCCAATGCACCGACCATCTGATGGTTGTCGTCAAATAAGGGCACGCATATAGACTCAATCCAGCCGATATGTCCGTCTTTATGTAACATTCTGATTTCACCGGTCCATCTTCCATATTTTTCTACAGCTGACATGACTTCTGATGTGATATGCTTATCATCCTCAGGAACATGTAGTATACCAACAGGCTGTCCAATTACCTCTTCTTTACTGTAGCCGTATAATGCCTCACAGCCTTTGTTCCAATCAGTAATAATACCTTG
>JAPHUJ010000324.1 GCA_026193735.1 Sulfurovum sp. | reverse complement strand
TTACATTTACTTGCTGTTAAAACACCATAAAAAGTAGAACCTTTTTCTAAATTTGCTGCAGCATTGAATGTTAGACCGGGAAGATTTAATTCTATATTGTGTTTAAAATCAGCTTCTTGGAATATAAAGAAGTCGACAGGCCTTCTTTTAGAAAATTCTTCAATATAGTTACTGAATGAAAAAGTATCATTATTTTTATGAACATTCCAGCAAAGAATACTGAATTCATTTGGAACGGTATCATCACAAACTGAGTGAGAATAACTATGATGATAAATAGATGGTTTAATTAGTAAGCATTTTAATTCGTTTAACATAAAAATATTATAGCATAAATGAAGAGTATTTTCTCACCTAAAAAGGACAGTAATAGTAGGTCCATTACATAAAATAAGAGTGAATTATTTAGGTGTCTTACGTGCTTTAAAGCGGAACTTTTATATCTCCAATATAAAAATATGAAAGATAATGTAGCAAATTCAGATTAGACCTTATACTGTTGACAGCATTAACATTTAGGAGTAAAATAATTAAAAGGATAGCGTATGTCTCAATATATTAAATGGTTTAATGAACTTGGTATCGAAGATGTTGATCTGGTAGGCGGTAAAAATGCTTCTTTAGGGGAAATGTACCAGAAGCTTAGTAGGGAGGGAATACGTATACCTAATGGTTTTGCCATCACTGCTGATGCTTACCGCACTATACTCGATAGCAATGGTGTATGGGAGAAGTTACATACACAGCTTGATAGTATGGATCCTGATGATGTAAACCAGTTGCAGGAAAGAGGAAAGCGCTGTAGAGAGATCATCTATGCCTGTACATTGCCTGATAATTTAATTTCAGAGATACTAAGTGCTTACGAAGCATTAAAAGTAGAATATGGTGAAGATATGACTCTTGCTGTGAGAAGTTCTGCGACAGCTGAGGATTCACCTGAAGCTTCTTTTGCAGGTCAGAATGACAGTTATCTGAATATAGGTAATTTTGATGCACTATTGGATGCCTATAAACGCTGTTTGGCTTCTAACTTTACAAACCGTTCTATACATTACAAATATGACCATGGATTTGACTATCTGAAAGTCTATCTATCTGTGGTGGTGATGAAGATGGTGAGATCTGATATCGGTGAAAGTGGAGTGATGTTTTCCATTGATTCTGAGACAGGCTTTGATGATGTTGTTTTCATAAATGCAGCTTATGGGTTGGGAGAGAACATCGTACAGGGTACCATAGCTCCAGACAGCTACTATGTGCATAAACCTACTTTCAAAAAAGGATACCGTGCAGTACTCAAGAGAAGACTTGGAGATAAAGCATTCAAAATGGTCTTTGCCGATGATATCAATAAAAATAATATTACCATGGAATATACAAAGAATATTGAGACACCTAAAGCGGAGCAAAGAAAATTTTGTATCAGTGATGAGGATGTTCTCCTCCTTGCAGAATATGCTATCAAAGTAGAAGATCACTACTCAAAACAGGCAGGTTATATTAAACCTATGGATATGGAGTGGGCAAAAGATGGAATCGATGGACACATTTATATAGTACAGGCGCGTCCGGAAACTGTAGAGTCTAGAAAAAAAGAAACAGATCTGGAACTATATAGTCTTAATGAGCGCAGTAAAGTATTAGTAGAAGGTCAGGCAGTAGGAACGAAAATTGGTTCCGGAAAAGTACGTAAGATCATTGATTCAACCAAACTAAATGATTTTGAGGCTGGAGACGTACTTGTCGCAGAGACTACCAGTCCTGACTGGGAACCTGTCATGAAAATAGCTTCTGCCATTGTAACAAACAGCGGTGGTAGAACTTGTCATGCTGCCATTGTCTCTAGGGAGCTGGGCATTCCTGCGATTGTAGGTGCTGCAAATGCATCGCAAATACTTGAAGAAGGACAAGAAGTTACCGTGAGTTGTGCTGAAGGAGAGAGAGGCATAGTATATGAGGGAATTCTCGATTTTAAGATCACAAAGACAGACCTTGGCACTCTACCGAAAACCAAAACTCAGATCATGATGAACCTCGGTAACCCTGACATGGCATTTTCACTGGCTTCTCTTCCTGTAGATGGCATAGGTTTGGCAAGAATGGAATTCATTATCAACACTTCCATTAAAGCACATCCCATGGCATTCATCCACCCAGAAAAACTTGATGATGCTACACGACAGAAGATAGCAGATCTCACTGCTGCGTATGACAGTTCTGAAACATTTTTTGGAAAAGTACTTTCTGAAGGTGTCGCTAGCATAGCATCAGCAGTTTATCCAAAACCCTGCGTTGTAAGAATGAGCGACTTTAAGACCAACGAATACGCCACACTGCTTGGAGGTCAGTTCTTTGAAGTGCATGAAGCCAATCCAATGATCGGTTTTCGTGGTGCATCACGTTACACACATCCCAGTTATGAAGAGGGGTTTGCTTTGGAGTGTGCAGCTATGAAACGTGTCAGAGAAGAGATGGGCTTTGATAATGTCATTTTGATGATCCCTTTTTGTCGTAGAGTAGAAGAGGGGCAAAGGGTGCTTAAGGCTATGGAAAAATATGGTCTAAAACGCGGCAAAAACGGATTGAAGGTTTACGTGATGTGTGAGATACCAAACAATGTTATACAGATAGATGCATTTTGTGAACTTTTTGATGGCATAAGCATCGGTTCTAATGACTTAACACAACTGACATTAGGCGTAGACCGTGACTCTGAGATAGTCGCATTTGATTATGATGAGCGTGATCCTGGCGTGATGAAGATGATAGAAATGGCGGTGGAGGGTGCAAAACGAAACAAGCGACATAGCGGTATCTGTGGCCAAGGACCTTCCGATTATCCTGAGATGGCAGCAGCTCTGGTA
>JAPHUJ010000303.1 GCA_026193735.1 Sulfurovum sp. | reverse complement strand
ATAAATGATTTACCCAAGAGGGATATACTTCTTCTTAAATTTAAATACCTAAGGATTATTCAAAATGTTGAAATTAGCAAAAACTTCACTACTTGCCGTTGCTGTAATGGCTACATCAGTTGTAGCATCAGATATACTTGTAACTGTAAATGGAAAAAATATCACAAAACAAGATGCGCAAGCATTTGTTGCTGCTTCTGCTCCTCAGGCAAACTTTATGAATCTCACTCCAGCTGAGAAAAAAATGGTTACAGACAGACTGGTGGAAAAAGTACTTTTCACAGAACTTGCAGCACAAGAAGGTATAGACAAAAAGCCTGAATTTAAAAGAAATATGGAAAAGATAAAAGATGAACTTTTAGTAAACATGTGGATGAAAACACAGATGGATAATGCGATCGTGAGTGACAGTGAGGCAAAAGCATTTTATGAAAAAAATGCTGCAAAATTTATGGAGCCTGCATCTATGCATGCAAGACATATTTTAGTTGAAAATGAAAAAGATGCACAAGATATCATTGATACACTAAAAACACTCAAGGGTGAAGCACTGAAGGCAAAGTTTATTGAATTGGCTAAAGTAAAGTCTACAGGTCCTTCTGCTAAAAATGGTGGAGATCTTGGTACTTTTACCAAAGGTCAGATGGTTCCAGAGTTTTCAAAAGCAGTATGGGCACTTGAAGATGGTCAAATAACGACTAAGCCTGTTAAAACACAGTTTGGTTATCATGTAATTTACCTTGAAACGAAGTCAGAAGCGAAACCTACTGCTTACGAAACAGTGAAAGATAAGATCATCACTTCACTAAAGCAACAGCAGTTTACTGCCAAGATTACAGAAGTGGCAAAAGAACTTAAAAGAAAAGCTAAAATTGTTGATATGTCAAGTGATGTAAATGCGACTAAAAAGTAATCTTTCAGTGATTAAAATAGGGAAAACAGTATGAAGAAATTTTTTGTTCTTTGGGGAGTATCATTTGGTTTATTGGCAAATTCAGTATCTGCGGATGATTTAAAAAACAGTTTAACCAATATGTTAAATGAGAAAGATTCACCATCTATGGTGAATCTTAGTAATATCAATCTCGATGCAAAACCTGTACCGAAGATAAAAAAAACAAGATCCAGTAAAGCAGTTATCGCTACAGTGAATGGCCATAAGATCATTAAAAAAGATGCAGATGCTTACCTTAAACAGCGTACACAGGGGAAAATAACGGATTTTGATTATTTGCCTCCTGCTCAACGTTCACGACTTATTCAAGAATTAGCACTTCCTGTCATTGTACAAGACGCTGCCCAAAAAGAATTGTCTGAAACAGAAAAGGAAGCAGTGTACACACGTATGTGGATGCAAAAAGAAGCCCTTAAGATCAAGATTACAGATGAACAGGCTATGCAAGTCTATAATCAGTTAAAACAACAAGCACAAGAGAATAATGCTACAGGGAACATCCCTCCATTTGAAAATATTAAAGATAAACTTAAAATTCAAATGATCGAGAAGACACTGATCGGTAAACTCATGAAAGACGTAGAAATAAAAGTACAGTAAAGAAGTTTATTACTCAGTAATTGGTAAATATTAGGTAGAATACACACAACATTATAAAAAAGGAAATAGGGAATGAAAAAAACGTTTATTATATTAGGGTTAACATTAGCACTTGCAACAAATTATGCAGCAGCTGCTACAACAGCAGGAACAGTCAATGGTATGACAATTACTGTAGAAGAAGCGAATAATGCACTCAATACACTTACAAAAGGTAAGATGACTTGGGAAAAACTTCCAGCTGATGGTAAAAAACAACTCATTGAAATGATGGCACCAGCTAGATTGGTAGCAGCAGAATCAAAAAAAAGTTTAACAGATAAAGAAAAAGAAGCTGCACTTGCAGGTTTTTGGATGCAGAAAGAAATGTCAACAACAGAAGTTTCTGATAAAGAGGCAGAAGATGCATATAATAAAATGAAAAAAGCAGCAGAAGATGCGAAGAGTACACAAAAAATACCAGCATTTGATGCAGTAAAAAATAATATTAAAATGCAACTCGCCCAAGAAAAAGTTGTAAGTAAATTGATGAAAAGTGCTCAAATAAAAGTAAAATAATTCTATAAAGAGGAAGTTGTAAATGTCTACAAAAGTATTAGATGTAGTTGAAGCGGGAGTTGTCACGGGTAATGACCTTCAAAAGATGTTTAAAATTGCAAAAGAAGAAGGTTTTGCTATACCTGCTGTTAACGTAGTGAGTACAACGTCTATCAATGCCGTACTTGAAGCGGCTAAAAATGTCAATTCACCTGTCATTGTTCAGTTCTCTAACGGTGGCGGAGCGTATTATGCAGGTCAAGGGCTACCTTCTGGTGTAGGTGCTATACTGGGGACTATCTCTGGGGCGAAACATGTACATACTGTTGCTAAAGCGTATGGTGTACCTGTTGTACTCCATACGGACCATGCTGCACGAAAACTTCTTCCTTGGATAGATGCATTACTGGATGCCAGTGAAGAACATTTCAATACGTATGGGGTTCCGCTTTTCTCTTCTCATATGCTTGATCTTTCTGAAGAGCCTATTGAAGAGAACATCGCTACATGTAAAGCATATTTAGAGCGTATGTCTAAAATGGGTATGACACTTGAGATAGAACTTGGCGTTACAGGTGGAGAAGAAGATGGTGTAGATAATACAGACATAGATAATTCACTATTGTATACACAGCCAGAAGAGGTTGCTTATGCCTATGAAGAACTTATGAAAGTCTCTGACAAATTTACGATAGCTGCATCATTTGGGAATGTGCATGGTGTATATAAACCAGGTAACGTTAGCCTGACGCCTAAAATATTGGACAATTCACAAAAATACATTCAAGAAAAGCTCAATACAGATAGCAAACCGGTTGATTTTGTTTTCCATGGTGGTTCAGGATCAGAGCTTAAAGACATTCGTGAGGCTATCTCTTATGGAGCTATCAAAATGAACATTGACACTGATACTCAGTGGGCATTTTGGGATGGTGTAAGAGGATATGTGAATAAGCATAAAGATTATTTACAAGGTCAGATAGGTAATCCTGAAGGCGAGGATAAACCAAACAAAAGTCATTACGATCCACGTAAATGGCTTAGAGCAGCAGAACTTTCTATGGTAGCCAGACTTGAACAAGCGTTTGATGATCTTAACTGCCTAAATAGAAATTAATACAGATACTCGTCATTCTCGGACGTGATCCGGGAATCTACAAATGCAAACTTTAAATTTCCCATCTCCGGTAGAATCCATTACTTTTGAAGGTCACTCTTTTTTTCTAAAAAGAGATGACTTTGTTCATCCAGACTTCTCTGGTAATAAAGCACGCAAATTCTATTATTATCTTCAAAATGAATTTCCAAATATTAACAAAATAGTCTCCAACGGTTCTGCACAATCCAATGCAATGTATTCACTTTCTGTTCTAGCGAAAATAAAAGGGTGGAAGTTTGAGTATTTTGTAGACCATATCGCTGATTATTTGAAAGAATACCCTCATGGTAATTATAAAGCTGCTGTAGATAATGGCATGAAGATCACTGAACAGGCAGGAATAGTCCCTGATACTTTCCCAAAAGATGTTCTTTTTATAGAGGAGGGGGGACGACAGAAGGAAGCTGAATATGGTGTAAAATTATTGGCTGAAGAGATACTTCAATGGAAAACAGAAAATGATATGAAAGTGTTAAATATTTTTTTGCCCTCCGGTACGGGTACAACAGCACTTTTTTTGCAAAAACATCTTCATTCGGACAATGTATATACTACACCGTGCGTAGGGGATGAGAAGTATCTGAAAAGGCAGTTTTTAGAGTTAGAAAGGGATGAATACATTCATCCTGTGATATTAAGTTTAGAGAAAAAACATCATTTTGGGAAACTTTATAAAGAAAACTATAAAATTTGGCTAAAATTACAGCAACAAACGGGAGTGGAGTTTGACCTCCTTTATGACCCACTGGGGTGGCGGGTATTACTTGAACATCCTGAGGTATTCACTTCGCCTACACTCTATATCCATCAAGGTGGGGTGCTAGGCAATGAGAGTATGCTCCCAAGATATGAACGAAAATATAAGGATATATTGTGAAAATATTTTACAGTAGTGATGATACATTTGAAGCAAATTTTGACGAATTACTTCAGCGTGGTAAGATGGACATCGAGGGTGTAACAAGCATTGTTTCGAGCTTACTTAAAGAGATACAGTCTGAGGGAAATAGTGCAGTTAAAGCTCAAATAGCAAAGTTTGACAGATGGGAGCCAAGCTCTGATGAAGCACTTTTGGTTTCTACGGATGACATGGCTAAAGCCTATGATGCGATTAACCCTGAACTTCGTGATGCTCTGCACCTTGCTTATGACCGTATAGAAAGTTACCACCAAAAGCTCATGCCAAAAACCTGGATGGACAAAGAAGCCAATGGGACTATCTTGGGACAAAAAGTGACTGCTGTAGATAGAGCAGGACTTTATATACCCGGAGGGAAAGCAGCATATCCCTCTTCACTTCTTATGAATGTCATCCCTGCGCAAGTTGCAGGAGTGGAAGAGATAGTCGTATGTACACCTGCTCCAGATAATGAACTGAATGAATTATTACTGGCTGCCTGTCATCTTTGTAAGGTCACACAAGTGTTTAAGATAGGTGGTGCTTCTGCCATCGGTGCTATGGCGTATGGAACTGAGACTATCCCAAAAGTTGACGTTATTACTGGACCAGGAAATATCTTTGTAGCTACGGCCAAAAAGTTAGTGTATGGTGAAGTAAATATAGATATGATAGCCGGACCATCAGAAATTGGTATACTTGCAGATGAGACGGGAAGAGAAGACTATATAGCCATAGATCTACTCTCTCAAGCAGAGCATGACGAGATGGCAAGCTCCATCCTTATTACTACAGATGAAGAATTAGCCAATAAAGTAAGCGATAAGGTTGAAGAGTTCCTTTGTACGCTTTCACGTGAAGAGATAGCAAGAAAATCGATAGAGGAAAGAGGTGCTATTATTGTTGCAAAAGATATGGATGAAGCAATAGCTCTTATGAACGAGATCGCACCGGAACACTTGGAGGTTCTGAGTAAGGATCCTATGTCTTTACTTGACAAGATCAAACATGCCGGAGCTATCTTTCTGGGGGAAAATACACCAGAACCTATAGGTGACTATGTTGCAGGCCCTAACCACACACTTCCTACAGGAGGAACAGCGAAATTCTACTCACCACTTTCTGTTGAAAACTTTTT
>JAPHUJ010000143.1 GCA_026193735.1 Sulfurovum sp. | reverse complement strand
TTTTTCTATTTCACCATGATAAGTAACAATACCACCAAAGTGATTCACTGTACGCGTATGTCCATTTTGTTTAAAAATATTTTGAACCTGTCCGCTTCTACTTCCTGTGCGACAAGTAAAAACAACTGTTTTGTCTTTTGTCTGGTTAAAAAGTTCTTGCGCCCAATTTGTAAACTCTGAAGTAGGTTTAAGTAAGTCTACCCCTTTCACATGACCCATTTTATATTCTACATCTTCTCTTACATCGACCAAGAGAAAATCCACTTTCCCTTCGCCTCTTGCTTGAAGTAAAGAATTGAGTTCTTCTGAATTGATATCGTTTTTTTCTAGTAATGTTTGCACTTTATGGTCTCCACGATTTAAAATAGTCGTGCATTATAGTGAATAATTATTATAATTTGCTTTTATAGTTCTTCTTCTGCTACTCTTTTTAATTCTTCTTTTGCCAAGGCTTTGGCTTCTTGCTCTTTGATTTGTTCCTCTCTATGTTCAGGTGTACAAAAAATTTGACAATGGCAAGTACCCGTTTCAGGTATTTCTTTTTCTATAGCCGGTTTACAAGGACAAATTCTGTCATCTGTACTTTTAAACTTACCTGGTTTTGCTTCATCCGGCTCCACCATAAAACAGGGACAAAATCTTTTACCAAAAAGTAATCTATGTCGTGCAAGCCCAAGCGTCACACCTTCATTTACATCTTCATTGGCACTATAGACCCAACCTTGACTCTCACAGACTTTATCTGTAAATTTTTCTGTTTTTATCATCTCTGCTTTAAACTCTTCAGAGTTCATATCTAATTGCTGCATTCTTTTATCCTTACCATGTCATTTTATATTGTAGTTATATCTTAAACTAAATTAATATATAATAAGAAAAATCACAAAACGAGTACATATGAAGGTATATAATGCAAATTGATAACGCTGTTTTAGCTAAACTTGAAAAACTCTCACACCTAAAGATCGACGACTCTAAAAAAGAAGAGATCATGGAACAGCTTTCAGGTATCCTTACTTATGTTGATAGCCTGAATGAACTTAATACAGATACATTGGATGCTTCTTTTTCAACACTTGATGGCGGTACACCCTTGAGAGAAGATACACCTAGAGAAAAAGATAACATTGCGAAAGATATCTTGTCCCATGCGCCTCAAGGTAGAGATGATTTCTTCATCGTACCGGCAATCATTGAATAAGTAGACTTTATGTTAAAAGTCTATGGTATTAAGAATTGTGATAGTGTCAAAAAAGCAATAAAATATCTTAAATCCCATCAGATAGATTACGAATTTGTAGATTTCCGTGAAACGCCCGTAGATAAAAATTCAATAATGTCATGGTTAAAACATACAGATATTCAAACCCTCTTCAATACCAGAGGCACAACCTACAGAACATTGAAACTTAAAGAACTTGATCTCAGTGACGAAGATAAACAATTATGGCTTGCTAAAGAAAATATGCTCATTAAACGACCGGTTATTACATTTGATAATAAGGTTATAGTTGGGTATAATGAGTCTCAATATCTGGAAACCATACACTAAACAAAGGATAATCATGGCTGATTTTGATATCAAAAAACTACTTCAAAGTGTTGTTACACATGGTGCGTCTGACCTTCACCTTATAAGTCGTTCGGAACCACAAATTAGGCTTGACGGTGCGCTTAAGCCTGTTAATCTTCCTAAACTTACAGGAGATGATATCGAGGAAATGTGTTACTCGCTTATTACAGAAAAGCAAAAACAGCAGTTTGAAGAGTATGATGAACTTGACTTTGCACTTTTACTTCCTGGCATAGGACGATTCAGAGCGAATTATTATCGTACCTTAGGTGATACGGCTGCAGCCTTTAGGATCATTCCTATTGACGTACCTTCTTTAGATGATCTAGGTGCTCCGGGAGTCTATAAAAAACTTATTAAAAGAGAAAAGGGGCTTATCCTGGTAACCGGACCAACCGGTTCCGGTAAGTCAACTACGCTTGCAGCGATGCTCAATGAAATAAACCTTCATGAACAAAAGCACATCATCACCGTAGAAGATCCTGTGGAATTTATCCACCAAAACAAAAAATGTGTTTTCTCACATAGAGGTGTAGGTGAGGATACTTCTTCTTTCGCAAAAGCACTCAAATATGCGATGCGTCAAGATCCGGACATCATACTCATCGGGGAGATGAGGGATAAAGAAACCATTGAAGCAGCTCTCACCGCAGCTGAAACTGGTCACCTTGTATTTGGTACCCTTCACACCTCTTCGGCACCAGGAACCATCAACCGTATTATCGATGTATTTACAGGAGATGAACAACCGCAAATTAGAGCAATGATCTCTTCTTCTCTGATTGCTGTTATCGCACAGGCACTTCTGCCTAAATTAGGTGGTGGCCGTGTGGCTGCTTCAGAGATCCTAATAACAAATCATGCGATTTCAAACCTTATTCGTGAAGATAAAGTACACCAGATATATTCACAAATGCAACTTGGGCAAGGTGACACAGGTATGCAAACACAAACACAAGCACTGCTTAAATTCCTCAAAGATGGAAAGATAAGCCGGGATATTGCTATACAATATGCCAACAGACCGGATGAAATACGCAAGCAAGTAATGGTCTAAATAAAATATCTCTAAAAGCATTTTTAGAGATATATAGATACAATACGCAAGATATAGTAAAAATATAGGGGATACTGATATGGATTTTTCAATGGAAAATTTTTCAATGATGGACTTTAACTACTTTGATGTCACAATTGCAGCCATAGTACTGATATTGGGGATCAAAGGTTTTATGCAGGGATTTATAAAAGAGGCATTTGGTCTTCTGGGTCTTGTAGGTGGTGTATACTTTGCCTCTAGACTTTCTGATACAGCTGCAACATTTATTGATACAAACTTTTTACACCTGGAAAATGCATCATTACTCAAACTCATTGGATTTCTTGTTATTTTAATCGTTATTTGGTTGAGTGCTACCATTCTTGGTTCTATATTTTCTAAACTCACAAGTGAAAGTGGATTAGGTTTTCTAAATCGTCTTTTTGGTTTCATTGCGGGGGGAGGAAAATATTTCCTTATTTTTGCACTGATCGTAACTGCATTGTCAAATGTAACACTTGTAAAAGACAACTTAGAAAAATATGTAAATGATTCTGTACTTTACCCATACCTTAGAGAAGCCGGTTCATATCTTATCAATCTTGACACATCTGCTATGGGTTTAACGATGTCCGATACAACAGAGGTCGTAAACGAAATTGCTACTCCTGCTGATATGAATACATCAGTTGAAATGAATGCTTCTATACATGAAACCAATACAAGCATAGAAAAATAAGGTCCCTTATGATCGCATATCCTCTACTTTTAGAAAAGTTTCAAACTCTTTTGAAAGAAAACTCACTTAAGTTCACTAAACAAAGGGAACTTGTATTAAAATTCCTTTATGAAAATGACGGACACTTTACCCCTGAGGATATCTATACTTTACTGAAACAGCAATACCCTGAGATCAATATTGGTATTGCCACTGTATATCGTACGCTTTCTTTACTGGAAACGTCACAAATCGCCAGTTCTATCTCCTTTGGTGTACATGGGAAAAAATATGAACTTGGACTCAAAAAACACCATGATCATCTCATCTGTACACACTGTGGTGATATTACAGAATTTTTCGATGAGACGATCGAAGAAAGACAGGAAGAAATAGCCAAAAAGTTCAACTTTCAAATGACAGACCATACGATGAAGATCATAGGTCTTTGTGAAAATTGCCAATCATCATAGAAATACTATCTATGAAAAATGACTAGTCGGGATGCATCTACTGCTTAAATCCGTCTAGTATCCGCGTAAGCGTGTAAGTATGAAGCTTAGCTTGCATACGCCCAATTAAATAAGATACAGGAGATAGCTTGATATTTGAGAATCAATATATTCAAGAACGAATCAAAAAGACAGAGAGACTAAGAGAAGAGGGTATCAACCCCTACCCTAATCAAATAGCAAAAGGAACACCTTCTAAACAGTTTTTAGCAGAGTGTGATCACATCAAAGAGTTAGATGCTGATGAAAAAAAAGATGAGAGTAAAACATACTCATTGACGGGAAGACTCAAGTTTATTCGTATCATGGGAAAAGCTGCTTTTGCCAAGATAGAAGATGCTGAAGGTTTAGTTCAGATCTATTATAACAGAGATGAACTTCCTGAAGGTTTCTACAACAATATTGCAAAAAAACTCTTTGAGGTCGGCGATATCATCGAAGCAACGGGATACCCTTTTGTAACACAAACAGGTGAACTTACACTCCATTGTAAAAATATGAGAATTGTCTCTAAATCCATCTCTCCTCTTCCAGAAAAGTTCCATGGACTTCAAGATCAGGAACTTAGATACAGACAACGTTACCTCGATATGATCATGAATCCTGAGGTCAAAGAAAATTTCGTTATGAGAAGCAGGATCGTCTCACTTGTAAGAAGATTTTTTGAAGACAAAACATTCTTAGAAGTTGAAACACCTATGATGCATCCTATCCCCGGTGGAGCCAATGCACGACCATTTGTAACACACCACAACGCTTTGGATGTTCAACGTTATTTGCGTATCGCTCCGGAGCTTTATCTCAAACGTCTTATCGTTGGTGGTATGGAAGCGGTATTTGAAATAAACAGAAACTTTAGAAATGAGGGGATGGACCATACACATAATCCTGAGTTTACAATGATAGAGTTCTATTGGGCATACAAAACATACATTGAGTTGATGGAAATTACTGAAGAACTATTTGACTACCTCTTTGATAATCTTGGACTTGAGAGAAAACTTCCTTACGGTGACATGGAAATAGACTTTGCAACACCATTTGCGAAGATCCCATACATCGAGTCGCTCACAAGTATAGGCGGTGTACCTGCAGATGTTGCTACAGATAAAGAAAAAGCATTGGCCTATCTAACTGAGCATAATGTAAAAGTAGACGCTAATCTTACACTGGGATACTTGCAGGCTGAGCTCTTTGATGAATTTGTTGAGGGGAAACTCATTAACCCTACCTATATCACAGATTTCCCTGTCGATATCTCACCACTTGCAAGAAGAAGTGATGACAATCCGGATATTGCAGAGCGTTTTGAACTCTTTATGGCAGGAAAAGAAATAGCCAATGGTTTCTCTGAGCTCAATGATCCTATAGACCAATATGAGAGATTTAAAGGGCAAGTGAATGCCAAAGAAGCCACAGGTGACGATGAAGCAATGCATATGGACACAGATTATGTCAAAGCACTCAGTTACGGTATGACACCAACAGCAGGTGAAGGTATAGGTATCGACAGACTTGTAATGATGCTTACGAACCAACACAGTATTCGTGATGTACTATTATTCCCTGCTATGAAACCAGAAGCACCAAGACCAGAGACGATCATAGTTTCAGATGAGCATAAGTGTAAAAAATGTGGTAATGAAAATGCTGATGAGCTTAAACCTGCAAAAAAAGGTAAAGGGCTGTTTTGTATCGACGTTGTTGCCTGCAAACAAAGAATTGCTGCTAAATAAAAGTAAAATTTGGATATAAATCCAACTATAAACCTATAAAGGAATCCTATGAGTTATGCTATAGAAACATTTGATCCAGAGATTTTTCAAGCCATTGAAAACGAACGAGAAAGACAGACAGACCACTTAGAAATGATCGCTTCTGAGAACTTTACTATCCCTGCTGTAATGGAAGCGATGGGTTCTGTTTTTACAAACAAATATGCAGAAGGTTACCCTTATAAAAGGTACTATGGCGGATGTGAATATGCTGACGTAGTTGAACAACTTGCTATTGATAGAGCATGTGAACTTTTTGACTGTAACTATGCAAATGTTCAACCTCATTCAGGATCACAGGCAAACGGAGCTGTATATGCAGCACTTCTAAAAGCCGGTGAGAAAATTTTAGGTATGGACTTGAGTCATGGTGGTCACCTGACTCATGGTTCTAAGCCAAGTTTTTCCGGTAAAAACTACTCATCTTTCACCTATGGAGTAGAGCTTGATGGCCGTATAAATTATGATAAAGTGATGGAGATCGCTAAAATTGTACAACCTAAGATCATCGTATGTGGTGCTTCTGCCTATGCTAGAGAAATAGACTTTAAAAAATTTAGAGATATTGCTGACGCTGTGGGTGCTATTTTATTTGCTGACATTGCTCATATCGCTGGTTTAGTATGTGCAGGAGAACA
>JAPHUJ010000241.1 GCA_026193735.1 Sulfurovum sp. | reverse complement strand
AAATTACTATTTAAAATTCCCAAACACCAACGGTGCTTTCAGATCTAAAGTCTTCACTTCAGCCATCACCGCCTGAAGATCATCTATCTTCTTACCAGATACACGTACCTCATCACCTTGTATGGATGGCGTTACTTTGATCTTTAGATCTTTAATGGCTTTCACTATCTGTTTCGCCTCATCTTTGTCTATGGTATCTACTATTCGGTAAATCACTTTAGTGTTTCCGCCGGATATACCTTCAGTCTTCACTTCTTCAAGTGCCTTCCCTGCAATGCCTCTCTTAATAAGCTTAGAAATAAGTATGTCTTTGAGTGCATCTATCTTAGCGTCTGTAGAAGAACTAAGACTCAAAGTTTTAGCCGCTTCATTGAATTTAAACTCAGCTACCAATCCCTTAAAGTCAAAACGTGTAGCAACTTCTTTCTCAGCCATGATAATCGCATTCTTAAGCTCCATCATATCCAGCTTAGCTGTTATATCAAAATAGTGATCTTTTGCCATCTCAACTCCTTTTACTTCTCTATCCTTATCATAGCGATCTCACCATGAATCACATCAAGTTTACCTAATGCTATGATAGCATCTTGCATTTTACTCTCTTTACACGTATGTGTCGTAAAAAGAAGTTTCGCGATCGCATCATTTTTAGTAGGTTTTTGAAGCATAGCTTCTATAGAAATATCAAACTTACCAAGTATTGATGTAATAGCTGCCAGGACACCACTTTGGTCATCTACTTCCACTCTCAGGTAGTATTGGGTAACGATGTCCTCTTTTGGCAGGAGTTTAAGTCCACTCTCTAAGCCTCTTTTATAACCAAGCATAGGTCCCTGGTTCCCACGGACGATATCTATAATATCCGAGATAACTGCTGACGCTGTAGCATCACCACCTGCACCAGGTCCATAGTACATTGTTTCACCTACACGGTCTCCTACCACTGTGACGGCATTCATCACGCCATCCACTTTTGCTATCATAGACTCTTGAGGTATCATTGTAGCATGCACTCTAAGTTCAACCCCATCACCTACTTTTTTCGCGATACCAAGCTGCTTTATCTCATAGCCAAACTCTTTTGCAAAAGCTACATCTGTCTGCGTGATCTTTTCAATACCTTCTATAAGAATATCTTCAGGCTTAGCATCCAAACCATACGCAATACTTGCCAAAATAAGCAATTTATGTGAAGCATCAAACCCTCCTACATCAAATGTAGGATCAGCTTCTGCATACCCAAGTTCTTGAGATTCTTTTAAGATATCATCATACAATGCACCTTCGTTTATCATCTTGGTAAGCATATAATTACACGTACCGTTCATGATACCCTGTATGGAGTTAATATGGTTAGCAGAGAGTCCGTTACGTAAGGCACCTATTATAGGTATCCCTCCAGCTGTGCTTGCTTCATACATCAAAGGTATGTCACCTGCTATAGCTTGAAGCTCATAACGGTGATATGCAAGAAGTGCCTTGTTTGCAGTCACCACCGCTTTACCATTTTCAAGTGCTTTTTTTACAAGGGCATACGGTTCTTCAACCCCACCCATCAATTCTACAACAATGTCTATCTCAGGATCATTGACCACATCCAAAGGGTTATCGCTTAGCTTAATGCTCACCCCTCTATCTTTAGAGAGGTTTTGTACTACACCCAACTTAACAACTATTTTCTTGCCAGCTCTAGCTTCAATAATATCAGCATTTTCTTCCAATATCTTCGCGACGCTTGCACCAACAGTTCCAACACCTAAAATACCTATTTTAATCATATTAATTTTTCGCCTCTTCAAGGTCTTTGAGGAATTTTTTAATGTTACGTGCTGCTTGTCTGATGCGATTTTCATTTTCTATCAGTGCGATACGTACATATTCATCACCATATTTTCCGAATCCTATTCCAGGGCTTACAGCAACACCTGCATGAAGCAGAAGCTGTTTTGCAAATTCTAATGAACCCATATCTCTTGCTATTTCAGGAATTTTTGCCCAGATGAACATAGAAGCATTCGGTTTCGCCAATGGCCAACCTGCATTTGTAAAAGCTTCTATCATCACATCACGTCTTTTTTTATAGCGAGGAATGATCTGTTCATCAGGAATATATCCATGCTCATCAAGTGCTACGGTTGCAGCCACTTGGATAGGTGTAAACATTCCATAGTCCAACCAAGATTTAATACTTTGGAGTGCACCGATGAGTTTTTTGTTACCTACAATGAAACCTACTCTCCATCCTGCCATATTATAAGATTTCGACAAAGTATAAGACTCAACAGCCACATCTTTAGCACCTTCGACACTCATAATTGATGGTGTTGTGTACCCATCAAATGTGATATCTGCATAGGCAATGTCTGAAATAATATAAAAACGTTTCCTTTTAGCAAGAGCAACAAGTCTTTCATAAAATTCTGGTGTGACTGTAGCAGTGGTTGGGTTGTGCGGAAAATTCACGACTAAAAACTTTGCCTGAGGTACAGAATTATCCAATGACTCTTCTACATCTGCCAAGAATCTGTCTTCATCCACTTTAAAAGTCTCTTCATCAAAAATAAGATGCATCTTTTCAACATTGGCACCGGCCAAAATAAAAGCTTGAGAGTGTATAGGATACGTTGGGTCTGGCACAATGGCAACATCACCAGGATTAGAGATAGCCTGTACAAGGTGTACATATCCCTCCTTACTTCCCATTGTAGCAACGATCTCAGTATCTGGATCAAGGTCTGCATTGTATTTGCGTTTATACCACTTACTCATCGCCAAGCGAAGTTTATAAATCCCTTTACTTGCACTGTATCCATGTGTTTTAGGTTTTTGCGCTGTTTCACACAGTTTATCGATGATCGGTTGTGGGGTAGATGCATCAGGGTTGCCCATAGAAAAATCTATGATATCCACCCCTTTTCTTCTTAATTCCATTTTAATCTCATTGATCTCTGCAAAAAGATACTTTGGTAATCGATTTATTTTCTCAAACTGAATTTCATCAAACATGCTTTTCTCGCTTTAAAGTTTTTTTCATTTTTATCATCGGTCCCAACCATCCTGTACTAAAACTTGCTTACAGGAAGGGTGGAAACATTCTCTTCTTTCACCATAACTTCGCTACTTTGAGTACTCTCTTGAACAGCAACATTTTCTACTGTTTCTTCTAGCACTGCATTCGTATCGCTAATAACTACATTTGCAATACTGAGATCTTCAATACTGATCTCTTTTTTCTTCTCTTCGTCCTCTGTCACAAGATTTTCTACCATCTGTTCATCCATAAAAGGAATGAGTTGACTCAAATGTTTTTTATCAAACTGTGTAAAGAAATACCAGGAAGCATAACCCAAAAGAACCAAGACAACCAATAAAAACAGCTTGGATCGTCCCTTTTTCTCCTCTTCCGCAGGAAGTCCCAGAGAAAAACCATTGTCTTCATTGTGTTCATTGTAATACTTTAATGCTTCTTCTCTTAATGCTGTTAGATCTGCTTTATACTCACGCTCCAAGATAGAGATAAACCCTAATGTTTTTATCTTTTTTAAAGTATCGAAATTTGCGGCCAAAAGGTTTTCCAGATTCGCTTCAGATATCTTTGTCTTTTGACTGATACTTTTTATAGTATTTTCTTCAAGTATCTCATTTAATCGCATAACCCATCCTATGTATTAAAATCGCTGCAGCTGCACTCACATTGAGTGAATCAAATGCATGTTTCATTTCTATCGAGACCATATGATTCAGCTTAGGTAGGATTTTCTTGGAGAGTCCCTTCCCTTCACTTCCTAAAACAAGTACACGTTTAGTCTCAAATGTCACATCTTGCACATTCTTTCCCTCCATGGAGGCACCATAAAAAGTAAACCCGAGTTGTTGAAGTTCATTGAATGTATCTAAGATATTGTGTGCCACCATAAAAGGCATATCTAACATAGCACCAGAACTCGTCCTTGCTATAGCGGCAAAGTTAAGCTGCTTAACTCCTGTAGCGATGATAGCATCCGCACCAAGTGCATATGCCGATCGTACCACTGCCCCTATATTTCCTACATCCGTCAGACCATCAAGTACAACAATAAAATCACTCTTCTTGATCTCTGAAAAAGAGCTCTGTTCAAACTCAGTCATTTCAACAAGTAATCCCTGGTGATTCCCACCCTTACTCATAGACTGTGCCCACTTTTCTTCCAAAAACTTGATATTATCATGATATTTGTGAAAGAGCTCTTTTGGGAGTATTCCTTTTTTAGCAACGTAAACGGTTTTTATTTTTTCTGAGTGATGCTCTAGAGCATGTAAACAGACTTGTTTT
>JAPHUJ010000340.1 GCA_026193735.1 Sulfurovum sp. | reverse complement strand
TTTGCTAAAAGTAAAAGCAGAGCACTTTGTTTTTGGGGTAAAGAAGACACAGCTACACCACTCTATACAGGAGAGAAGATAGCAGGACTCATAGAGAACTCAGCATTTTATCCGTTAGATGGAGACCACTTTTTCTTTTTGACACATAAAGACTTTATTGCTAAAACTATTACAGAACAATGTAGGGAACTAATAAAATGATACTATTGAACACCATCTTTTACACACTTTTTATCTTCGCTATGGGTTACTACTTCATCACTAACTTACAGTGGTATTCTTACAAGTTAAACCGTGTGCTTTTTCACCATACAAAAACATGGTGGCATTTTGTTTACTTCCTGGTACCATTTTCTCTGTATGCTTTTGTAGATGGTATGAGTGATTACGGTTTTGTTGTTGTCATTATTTATTCAGCTGCATTGTATTTCTGGTATAAAGGACTTGACAAACCTTTGGTATTTACAGGAAGGGTCAAACGTTTTTTTGCGATCATGCTCCTTTTTGCCGTTTTTATCGCAGTAGTGTTTAAACATTTTGCTGTGGTCTTACCACTATTTTTAGCGTATTTTGTTTCACTTTTCATAGAGAAGATGCTTTTTAACGGTTTCAAAGTGAAAGCACAAAAGAAAATAGAAGCAATGGAGAATCTCATAGTAGTGGGTATCACAGCCAGTTACGGAAAAACAAGCATTAAAAACTATGTGGAACATTTACTGAAAGCCAAATACAAAACCTACGCAACACCACGTTCTGTCAACACACTTGGTGGCGTGATGAAAGATATCAATGACGATCTGCCTGCCGATACAGAAGTGTATGTCGTTGAAATGGGTGCAAGAGGTGAAGGTGACATCGAAGAGATCAGCACTTTTGTAAATCCCCACTATATAGTAGTAGGAAAGATAGGCCCTGCACATATAGAGTACTTTAAGACCATGGAAAACATCCGCAACACAAAGATGGAGATACTTAAAACAAATAGACTCAAAGAGGCTTGGATACACGAAAGTGCCAGAGTCAAACCAGAGCCAAACGTGCATACTTTTGGAAGCAAGGAAAATTTAGACATACGTACCAAAGAGGCTGCTCCGGGGTACATCATAGAAGATGTGGAAGCAACACTTGAGAGCACAAGCTTTACACTTAACGGGGTACATTACTCTGCAAGTATCCTGGGCGCATTTAACGCTATGAACTTAGCAGCGGCTGTGCTTGTGGCTAAAGAGCTTGGACTCAGCGATGAGCAGATACAAAAGGGTCTCTCTACACTCAAATCTGTTGATCATAGGCTGCAGCGCATAGATGCAGGAGGAAAAGTGATACTGGATGACAGTTTCAACGGTAACATCGATGGGATGATGGCTTCCTTTGACTTGGCAAGTACGTATGAAGGACGTAAAGTAGTTATTACACCGGGACTGGTTGAAGTAGATGATGCACTGAATGTTCAAGTTGCACAAAGAGCCAACGAAGTGTTTGATCTGGTGGTTGTGACAGGAGACTTGAACTATGCCATTTTTAAAGACAATGTAGATGTTGACAAATTAGTGAAACTGGCTACTAAAGGTGAGATGGAAGCGATGCTCATAGAACAGACACGTCCAGGAGACCTCATACTTTTTGCCAATGATGCTCCGAGTTTTGTTTAAAGGATTGCTTTAAACCATCCTTTATCTTCACCCATCTTCTTAAAAAAGAGTTCATGCTTTGTACTCTTGATGGTAATGCCCTTTATGCCATTTTGAGTGGATTCTGTAACTGTAAATCCTTCTTTCATCGTTTTATGCAGTCTTTTTCTCACGTAACTGTGTATAGATTCCCTACACTCCATGTTCGTAGCTGCAAGTTTTGTAGATATAATGGTTTCATTGTTTGTTGTTAATTCACCTGACAAACGGTTGCACCCATCAAACCCGTTTAATTTCATGTGCTTCGCATCAAAGTCTAAAATGGCTCTGGCTTTTCGTACATCTTTACCATCCATGGAACGTAAGTGCCAGTTCCCTTGGAGGTCATTCATATCTACCGTTTTTGTTTGAGCTGGAAGATAACTTGTCCATAAGGATGCAATTAACGTAACGATAAGTGTTTTTTTATAAAGCATAAAACTCCCTCTTTTATATAGTATATTATATAATATAACCTGAATTATATATTGAAATGATTAATGGAGTATTTATGAGAATGGTTTTATTAGGTATTTTAATTGTGTCGACACTTTTTGCTACAGATATCGAACTTACGGACAAACAGGCTAACTTTATAGCCCAAAAAGTATGGCAGAACGAAGGTGCAGGACTTGACAAGTATCTGGTACACTGGAATGAGGGAGAAGACTTTGCCTCAGTAGGTATAGGACACTTCATCTGGTTCTCTAAAGGGCATACGGAACGTTTTAGAGAGGTCTTCCCTTTGGTGCTGGCTTCTATGGAAGAAAAAGGTGTAAAAATGCCAAATTGGCTCAACTCCAAAACACCACTACCATGGAATACAAAAGCAGCTTTCTATGCAGCAAAGGAAGCAAAAAGCAAAAAGTACATCGAGTTGTTTACTTTCCTGAAAGCAACCATGCCTGAACAGGCAGATTTCATGGCACAGCGTTTAAGTGATGCTTTGCCGCAAATGTTAGAGACTATGGATGAACCTGAAAAGCAAGAGCTCATCAAGAGACGTTTTTATGAAGTGATGCACAACAAAGATGGTTCACTCAATGAAAGAGGGCTCTATGTTCTTTTGGACTACACCAACTTTAAAGGTGAGGGTACACTGAAAAGTGAACGCTATAAAGGTCAAGGTTGGGGGCTCTTGCAGGTACTTGAACACATGGATCCCAATGAGCCAAACAGATTAAAAGCTTTCGCAGAATCTGCAAAAGCTATGTTAAGCAGACGCATCAAAAACTCCCCTCCTGCACGTGGTGAAGAGCGTTGGAGAAAGGGCTGGAATGTTCGCTTGGAGACGTATTGGAAATAGCTCTTAGAGTTTGAAGGCTTGCTCTTTGAACTTATGCAGTTTTTTCATAGCTTGATGCATTAACTTTTTATGGGTCTTTGATGTTTTGTCCAGTAGGCTATGTTCAAGTGCCTTGCTGTCAGGTATCTTCTGTTTATTGGATTTGAAATAATTATGTAGAAGTTTTTCCTGGTTAATAGTATCGTTGAAGTCCCCCAGTAAGGTTTGTAGGGTTTTCCCTTTTTCTATCATTTTTGCTATTTTTTCTTCACCGAAGATGTGTTGAAACTCTTCAAGCAGATAACGAAATTTTTTAAGAGAGATTCGTATTTTATGGAGTTTTTCAGTATCAAAATCTCTTTCTAATGCATCTATTTTTTTAATGATCTTGTGATGTAAGTACTTGATGACTTGGTTGGCTGTGTCTTCTATGGTTCCTGTGTTGTTTTTAGAAGAAAGGAGTGTGTCTTTTGTTAAGATGTCTTGATATGTATAAAAGAAATCTTTGAATATTTTACTCTTTAACATTTCTTGTATCGTTTGTTGTTCTTGCTCTCTTTGTTGTTTGATGTCCTCTTGAATCATATCATGATCTTCCGCCGCTGGCACTAAACGCTCTTTGATGACATCAAGATCACGCTTCTGGTTCGTTTGCGTTGCAAATTTGTCTAGGTTATCATTGAAATAGCTGTAATGCTCTTTAGGAAAGAGAAAATCAAATTCTTTTAAAAAAGCCCTTGATTTTCTAATGTTGACCCTGAACTGATGAAGGTCTTCCGTATCATCATGCAGAAGGATACGTTCTTTGTAGAAGAGTATAAAGAGTGAAAACTTGTACAAGATGACCCTCAGTGCATCAATGGGTGAGAGATTTGGTATGAAATAGGCATCTAGTTCTTCGATGTCTTTTGTGTCAAGTTCTGCGAAGATGGTATCTAGATTATAAGGCGTTTGAGGTCTGCCATATAAAACCATGTTCTTATTTTTAAACGATTCATCAAAGCTTACATCTTTAATGACATGTACTTCGATGATCGGAGGTAGTTTGAACTGTTCAAAATCTTCCATACTTGGAAATTCAATTTCAAGCATAAAGAGACCTTTGAGGTCTTTTTTGAATACGTCTATGGCATACTCTTTCCCTTCGAAGTGAAACATATATCTATTTTTTCGTATAGGTTTTTTTATACGGTCTTCAAACTTTTTGTGAAATTTTTGTTCAGATATCTCTACTTCTTCTTCATCTCTTGAAACACCGGTACCATGTTTGACAGTTTTGAAGTATCGGTCATCCATTTGTCTATAACGTACGCCTTTATCTGGTTTGATGGTTGTATAAAACTGGGTGATCTTATGCGGCTTCAGACCATATTCATCTATAAGAGAAATTATAGAGTCTTTAAGTAGGTATTTTTTTTCTATCTCTTTCATTTTTTTTCCTCATATTATATGATCATCACATAGCCAAATTTAATTATATCACTATTTATACACCAGTATCAACTATCTATTAAAATTAAAATTTTTTTGTTATTATTTTGTTTCCAATCGGGGTGTAGCGCAGTCTGGCTAGCGTGCTATCTTGGGGTGATAGAGGTCGCCGGTTCAAGTCCGGTCACTCCGACCATCTTCTTGACATTTTTAAATAACATTTCTTTTGCAGTATATTGTAATTAATTCATAACTATTGTTGATCGGATATGTTATTTTACTGTTGATACAAAATATCGATACAGCCACTCCTCATTCCAAAAAAGATAGAATTAAAAAAATAATTTTCAGAGAAGCATATTAATGAACCTTCAATTTTCTTACATCCTAGAACGCATTAGCAAATACGCAGGCTATTTAGCCGCTCTTTTAGTAGTTGTTCTCTCATTGCTCGTAGTGTATGATGCAGCGATGCGTTATATGTTCTCCTCTGGTTCCATTGCTTTACAGGAAGTGGAGTGGCATGTGTTTGATGTCATCTTTTTACTGGGATTAACCTATGCCCTCAAACATGACAAGCATGTAAGGGTAGACATCTTTTTTGAGCGTTACACTCATGATATAAGAGCCATTGTGCAGATACTTTCAATGTTACTTTTGGTCATCCCTTTTTCTTTGGTCTTTTTGTCTGATTCCATAGATATGTTAATACAAAGTTATTTACAGCATGAGATCTCAAGTGATCCTGGTGGACTGACGCATCGTTATGTCATTAAGGCTGTATTGGTACTGGCTTTCATTCTTCTCATCATACAGGCACTCAGTGAGATACTTAAGGCATTTCAGAGACTGGAAAGTAAAAAAACATTTATGCGTGTTTTGGGTGTCGTGATCCTACTTGCTTCACTTGTATATACT
>JAPHUJ010000041.1 GCA_026193735.1 Sulfurovum sp. | reverse complement strand
TTTTGGCTTTTAAAAGTTTTTCAAGTTCTGCTACGCGCTGTTCTAGTTGATTGTACTTCTCTTTACTCACAGTCTCATTTGCGTGAAGAAGCAAAGAGGTAAGGGCAAGAGAAAATAGTATTTTTTTCATAGTATTTTCCTAAATAATTATTTTGTAATGGTTGGGTGATGAATTTTAGGAAAACTGTGGAGGGGCGTGTGCGTTAAAGCCTTTATAGATGTTTTTGATACGCATTTCTTCATGATGTATCTGGTGTTCATCATTAAAGGTATATGAAACATAATGTACTTCCATAGCCGGCACGTCGCCGCTGTGAAGGTTTTTAACTACAAGACAGACTTTACAGTCACTGTGTTGTTCTGTTGCATCATTATGGATATGGTTTGCGCTAAGGTAAGAGGAACTCAGATAAAAAAAGAGAAGTATACGTACTATATACTGTTTCGTGATTTTCATCTTCATGCTCCCTTTTTTTTAATGAAAGTATAGTTTGTTTTTCTTAAAAAATTTTACCGATATCTAGAACGGTTTTATGTGAATGTACTACACATGTTCTTTTTTCACTGTTCATTGAGTTTTATTTGTTCGTTTGCATAGTTTACTGCCAATGAAAACTTTTTAAAAACATTTTCTTCACCGATAATAGAAAGTATATGGTGTTTTTTCAAATCTTGATAAACAATATCTGTGGTGCCTGACAACATGACAATCACACCGGTATTTCTTAATGACTTGATAGTCTCTTGTAGATTATGCATACCCGTTGAATCAATAAAAGGTACATGTCTCATACGAATAATCAACACTTTAGATGAAGAACCTATTTTTTGTAATGTCTCTGCATATTGTCTGGCAGACGCAAAAAAAAGTGGTCCACCTATCTCATATACGGCAATATCTTTTGATAGTTTTGAGTAGTTTTCTATCATATCTATATCATCATCTTCAGATATGATATTGGTATTGATGTCTGCCATTCGTTTCATAAACAGCAGTGAAGCAAGGACAATGCCAACTTCTATGGCAACTGTTAAATCAACCAATACCGTTAATAAAAAAGTGCTAACCAAAACAATAGAATCAAATACGGAACTTTTTAGAATAGAGACAAAAGAACGCCATTCACTCATATTATAGGCTACAACCAGTAAAATACCTGCCAAGCAAGACATGGGAATGAGTTTGGCAAAGTCTATAAAAAACAACATTATCAACAGCAGTGTAATGGCATGGACCATTCCAGCTATGGGCGTTCTCCCTCCATTTTTTACATTGGTTGCCGTTCTTGCGATGGCCCCAGTTGCTGGGATGCCGCCAAAAAATGGCGTAACAATATTTGCAATACCTTGAGCGATGAGTTCCGTATTTGATCGATGGTGCGTCCCTATCATACCATCGGCAACTACAGCTGAAAGCAGGGATTCTATTCCTCCTAACAGTGCTATAATTAAAGCAGGTGCAAGATACATTGCAAAATTATCAAAATCTAAATGAGGGATAGAAAAAGTGATTTCATTTGAAATGGTTCCAAAAAAAGTTTCGATAGTGCTTACAGGTAGATGAAATACATTGACAACTGTCGTAATCAGCAGTATAGCTATAAAGGATCCTGGAACTTTTGTAGTAATATGTTTAGAAAAAATAATGATTAGCATCGTGAGTATGGTAATACCTAGGGCATAGAGATTGGTATTACTGATTTGTGTAAAATAGACTTCCCATTTTTGAATAAATTCAGAAGGAAGTTCTTTTATCTCTAACCCTAGAGCATCTTTTATTTGTGTCGAAAGTATTACCAGCGCTATTCCACTGGTAAATCCAACAATTAAAGGGTGAGGAAAGTATTTAAGCAATGTTCCTAGCTGCAATACCCCAAAGAGGACTAGAATAATACCCGCCATAATTGTGGAGATCAGAAGACCATCTATACCATACTGTTGTACAATACCAAATAATATAATGATAAAAGCGCCAGTTGGACCCCCTATTTGAACTCTACTTCCTCCTAAAAGTGCGATAATGAATCCAGCAATAATAGCGGTAATCATACCTCTCTCAGGCGAAACACCAGAAGCAACTGCAAATGCAATAGCAAGCGGAAGAGCAACAATACCAACAATAATGCCAGCAAAAATATCTGATATTATTTGTTCTTTTGATATGCCTTCTTTTAGTAAGGTAAAAAATTTTGGTTTAAATATGGTTTTCATTTTTGCTCTATATTGTACGAAGATAAGAGGAACTGAGATAAAAAAAGAGAAGTATATGTGCAAGATATGATTTTAACATTTTCATCCTTAGAAAGCTTCTTTTTTGGAAGTATAGTCTATTTTTGCGAAAAATACAAAAGGGTAGGTTTGTTACGTGCCTTCTGGCCCTTCTATCGGCTTGATCTAGAGAAAAATCAGGTTGCGTTTAAGACGCATAGCTTTCCTTATATTTAGCATTATTTTAATGGGATGAGAAATGCAAGGACATAGTAATGAAGAGGAAATCAAAAATATTTTATGGTATGATTCCCACAAATATTGAACCAATAAATATAGGATGTAAAGGTTAAGATGGAGAAGTGTTATTGTAAAAGTGGATCGAGTTTTGCTGAGTGTTGTGAACCTATTTTGAGAGTGCAGAAAGTAGCAACATCAGCACTCAGTCTTATGCGCTCACGATACAGTGCCTACTGTTTGGGTGATGTGAACTACCTTCAAGCCACAACACACGATCATACCTGGACTGATGAAGAACTCAAATTCATACAAGACTGGGCAGATAACAGTTTTTGGCAGCACTTGGAGATCATTGATTTTAACGATGAGATGGTTGAGTTTAAAGCCTATTATATTTTTGATAAAAAACAACATTTACATCATGAAAGATCAACCTTTTTAAAAATAAACGATATGTACAAGTATGTCGATGGCGAAATCTACGAAGACAAAGTAACGTTTACTAAAAATGAAAAATGTATCTGTGGAAGCGGTTTAAAATACAAACGGTGCTGTTTGCCTAAACTTGTATAGAAGTGCTATAGAAAGTTTTACGTTTGAATAAATTCCAACATCTTCTCAGCCACTGGATCATCATCTAAAATGATTCTATGTCCTAACCCCTCAGTTATTACAAGTCTAGCCCAAGGCCACATTTTGCATATCTGCTCTGAGTGTTCTGTGCCTATTTCTCTGTCTTGCTTGTCATGAAAGAGGAGGGTGGGGACGTGGAAGTCTGAGATAGATATGTCTTGCCAGTTGCTTCCGTACTTCTTAAAGTTTGTTTCATTGTGATCCCAAGTGTAGGTACGCATCTTTTGTGCGATCTCCAGCGGGATGTTCAAGTGGTTCGCAAAGTTGTCTGCTACGGAGATGATGTCGTGTATGGGTGCGACTAAGACCAGTTTTTTAGTGTCCAGTCCTAGCTTGGAAGCCACAGTGACTGCCAACCCCCCAAAAGAGTGTGCGATGATGCACTCGACTGGACCGATGTGTTTCATGACCGCCTGTACAGAGTCTGCCCAGCTAGATAAGTCTGAGAATTTTCCTTTGCTGTGTCCATGACGCAGAGCATCATAAGAGATGACCTGGTAGTTGTGCTTCAGTAAAATATTTGCAAAATGGGTCATGCTTCTTGCTGTGGTCGACCAGCCATGTACCAAGAGGACTATGGGGTGGCTTTCGTTTCCCCATCTATATCCTTGTAGTGTGACATCTTCATAAAGAGGTATGTCAAATTGTTTTGCTTTGGGTAGTGTTATTTCATTTCGGTTTTTTCTTTTGCTATTAATAGGGTAATGAAACAATCTATGTGCAGAGTAAACAGCCAAAGAAGGAAACCAATGACTGACCATGGCAAAATAAAAACGTATCAATTTTAACTGTAATGGATGGTGCATGGGCAATCCTTTCACTCTTTATTTTATTTTAACATATAAAACAAAGATTGATCATTTTATAATATTCATATAATTAACTTATGATTATTATAACTATACTTAATACTATTTTAAGATTTGTTTGCTATACTTCCATTTGTTATACAAATAATAAAGATAAGGATAACAAATGAAAAAATTAATATTATTAGCTCTTGTGAGCACATTCGCAATGAGTGGATTTATAAATGAAACAGACAATAAAGCTGTAGAAGCAGCAAAAGAAAATGCAAGACTTTGTGAAATATTTAAAGAAAAAGTACAGACATATGAGTCAACGATGAGAAACGATGGTTTGGCAGAAGCAACACTTATTTCTTATAAGAAAAGAATGTCTTCATACTGTGATGCATCTTCAGTAAAATCAGATGAAGTAAAAGTTGAAACTGAAAAGACGGTTGAAACAGCTAAAGCAGAAATTAAAACTTCTGATAAAGCAGAAGAGAATGCAAGACTTTGTAACGTGTTTACAGATAAGGTACAGACTTATGAGCCAACGATGAGAAATGATGATTTGGCAAAAGCAACACTTGCTTCATATAAGAAAAGAATGTCCACATTCTGTGCTGTATCTTCAGTAAGATCATAATCATAGATACAACTACTATTTTAAAGTATATGGTTCTCTAACCATATACTTGCTACATACACTCTTTTCCCCTCTCTTCTTCCCCTAAATCGTATTCTGTTGGTATCAGCATTTTGTATGTTTGTATCATACCGTTAAGATTCGTTAAAATATCAGTAAAACTTCGTTTATATTCATACCTCATAATGACACTGTCGAAAGATAAAATTATGAATTAAAGGTATTAACATGAAAACATTAAAAGTATTAACAATAGTAGCTATCACAGGATTAGTCGGTGCAACCTCGGTTTATGCAAGCCCATTTAATGCAGAGAGTAACAAGATGTGTCAAAAAAATAAAGAACACAGAAATGGTATGAAAGAGATATTTAAAAAGTTGGATCTAACTCCTGAGCAAAAAAGTGCGATGAAAGAGAACCGTCAAGCAATGCGTGAACAAATGAAAGAAAAAAGATCCCGCATGAACAGAAAACGTGGTATGGCTGATATGAGTGAGTTTGTGAGTGCAAATGGTTTTGATAAACAAAGCTTTGTAGAAAAAGCAACACAAAAAGCACAAATGAGGATAGATATGCGTGCCGATAGATTTGAAAAAACGATGAATATATTGACACCTGAACAGCGTGTAAAGTTTGTAATACTTCTACAAGAAACACAAAAATAAGGTTATAATAACCGCATGACAAAGATATTGATGATAGAAGATGACGCGGGATATGCGTCGCTTCTTACTGCATATTTAAAACAGTATAATCTTGAAGTAACCAATTATGAAGACCCGTACCTGGGTTTGAGTGCAGGTGTAGAGAAGTATGACTTGCTCATACTAGATCTTACCTTGCCTGGTATAGATGGATTGGAAGTATGCAAAGAAGTAGTCAGCAAGTATGACATCCCCATCATTATCTCTTCAGCGCGTTCTGACTTGAGTGACAAAGTCATAGGACTGCAACTCGGAGCAGATGACTACCTACCAAAACCGTATGACCCGCAAGAGATGTATGCGCGCATTATCTCTCTTTTACGACGTTATAAGAAAAACCATATTCATGAAGAGCCTGATCACCGTCTTGTACTGGATGAACAAAAAGAGGCCGTGCTTTTAGATGGTGTGGCATTAGATCTTACTCCTGCTGAATATGCGGTACTTAAACTTTTGGTACAACACAGAGGATCAACCGTTTCAAAAGAACAGATACTCTACGATTCTGATGTATTTCAATTAGGTTCAGATGGTTCACTTGCCGTTATACTCAACCGACTTAGAAAAAAGTTAGGTGAAGACATACAGCTTAAAACAGTTCGCGGTGTCGGTTATAGGTTGTTGTCGTGAGTATTTACAATAAAATCCGCATTATTTTTTTAGTGTCACTCTTCTTTGTTACGGCATTCTTCATTTCCTTTTTTTACATCGAAAAATCTCAACATCTTCAACAGATAGAAAAAAGATACATGCAAACCTCACTTTTTTTACACAAACATTTTAGACAAAGTATAAGACATAATACAGAAGTTGATTTTTCTGATGCTACAGTAAAAATGTATTTGCAAGAGAGTGATTTTAGACTTCTTCCAGATAAAAAGAAAATACGGAATATTCGTAAACATGCGCATGTCTTGAAACAAAGAAAAGTCTTGCGTAGTAGGTTTGAGATACTCAGAATGAAACACAGATTGTATCTCTCTTTAGAGAATCCAAACTTTGAGCTGCTTCTTTTAGACACACAAGAACAAACACAACCGTGGCAATTACTGCTTGGATATCTGCTCTCACTGTTTTTTTTGATACTGCTTTATGTCTGGCTGACCAAGAGTTTAAAGCCTCTTAAAACCTTGCAAACCCAGATACAGAAGGTGGCAGAGGGTGATCTGTCCGTTTCCGTAAAAAGTAACAAAAAAGATGAAATTGCGCAAGTGTCTAATGCCTTTGATGATGCCTTACGTAAGTTAGAGTCACTCATAAACTCACGCCAGCTCTTTTTACGCACGATCATGCATGAACTCAAAACTCCCATAGGCAAAGGGAGGATACTCAATGCCTTTTTAGAAGAAAATAAATTAAAAGAAGGGTATGAAGAAGTCTTTGGACGTTTGGAACTCTTACTGAATGAATTTTCCAAGATCGAACAAATGCTAAGCTCTCACTATGAACTACATCTGGCAAATTATAATGCAAAAGATCTTGTTGAACAGGCCTTAGAATTGATGATCATGGATGAAGAAACATTGGAAAAACAGGTGCAGATCATAGAAGAGTCTCCTTTAGTGATCTCTACCGATTTTACACTATTTCCTTTAGCCCTGAAAAACCTTATAGACAACGCCATCAAGTATGCCCCCGATCATAGCGTTGAGATACGCATCAGTAAAGAGGGTATCATGTTATCAAGCAAAGGTGTGCAGTTTACTGACAATATAGAAAGCTATTTCAAGCCTTTTCATGGAAAAGGAGAGGGCTTAGGCTTGGGACTTTATATCGTGCATAACATCATGGAAATGTTGAACTTGAATTTGTCATACGAATATGTGGATAATAAAAATACATTTAACCTTATAAAACTTCATATATAGACTATTTTATAAGGTTTTGCATCAGCAAATTATTTTAGAGAGAAATATTTTTATGTATCCAAGTATATAAAAAAGTAGTAAAAATCTTTTATAATTGACATATTTTAAAAATTAAACAGACATTAAAAATGTCTGTTTATTAAATAGGAAAAGACGTATAGTGTTCCTTGAATATATAATTATTTGTTTATTAT
>JAPHUJ010000195.1 GCA_026193735.1 Sulfurovum sp. | reverse complement strand
GGCCTTGACCTTGCCATAACCATCAAGTTCATTTTGATCAGAGACTAAAACATTTTTTTTACCATAACGCACATTTTCAGCTTCAATAATATAGGTATAGGCATTATCTCTTAAGTTGGGTAAATAAAGCCCTCCAAAGACACCATGCCATAGGGCATCATTGGTTTGTGCTTTGTACAAAGCTGCATCAAAAGCTGCTTTCTTCACACCTTTACGAGCTTTAGAAAGTTCCAGGGTACGTTTATGAATACGGTTACTCTCCTCATATTTAACAAAGAAGTTTTTCCAGATCCCACCCTTTAAAAACTTGACACCCTCTTTTTCATAACGCTCATGCCCCATCTCTTTTTTTAAAGCTTCAAGTTTAAGGGCATCATCCGCACGAAGACTCCATTCACCCATCTCATAATAAGAAACATTTGGAAGGTAAGCAATACCGCGAGTACGTTCTTGCTCATAATACTCACCATAATGCATCGTTTGTATCGTTTCATCCAAAAGTACCGCTTGAATAAAAGTATCTAACCAACCCTTCTCATATACCCATTCATACGTTCCCGGCCACATACCAAATTTCTCCGCGTCATCAAAGATAATGGCTGCTGAGTTCTCTTTTCTGTCGAAAGATTTAATAGCCTGTATCGCAGAATCCACATTTAAAAAAGGAATGGCGTAGCGCAATTTTTTACTGATAGGGAAAAGACCTATCTCATTTCCGCCCTCTTCACTCATATAATATCCATCCAGAATTTCTTTATCAAAACCTGCACACTGAAAATGGTAATCATCCATCACAGTGTATTTTATACCTGCCCTATGAAGGTCAGGTATAAGAGAAGATTCCCATACACGCTCAGTCAGCCAAAGTCCTTTAGGCGTCTGCTTAAAATCAGACTTAATAGAATCATTAAGCATGTTGATCTGTATTACCCTGTCTTCATCAGGAATAACACTCAAGATAGGCTCATAATACCCTGCAGAAAAAAACTCTATACTCCCTTTTTTTGCCAGTGTCATTATCTGTTTGTGAAGTTTAGGATGAAGCTTTTCTATCTGCTCCATCAACCAACCGCTGCAATGTACCGAAAAACGAAACTCCGGATATTTACTCATCACTTCAAAAAATGGACCGTAACAGACTTCAACGCCATGCTTTATAACCCAGTCAAAGTTATCAACGGGTTGGTGCATATGAATCCCAAAAAGTAATTTTGTTGTATTAGCCATCTCTTTTCCCCGTTAATATTGTTAAATTTTGTTTTTGAACTACCACTTTCATTTAAACAAACCAGTTATTTGCATAGGTCTCATCCAGATCAATAAAAAGTGCTCCATAACCCGGCATTGTTTGAATAATGTTATTTCCCTGAACTATCTCAAGTCGAATATGTACTGCGCTGTAATCTTTAAAATGTGATTTCGAAAGCCCAAGTTCTAAACGCTCACCAATAGCCAGCTGTGTTCCTTCATCACTATAAGGTGTATTAATATTCATAGAAAAATTAAGGTGTTCATTCGTCTCTTCGATGATAATTTCAAGGTGCAGACTTGACATCTCAAGTGCAGCCATATCACCCTCAAAAGCCAAAAATATAGTTTTGTCGTTATGTCCATAATATATCTTTTCAATAGGTCCACGTACTCTATCCATAGTAGAATAAAGTTTACTTTCATCGACGCTTCCACATCCAAGCCATTCAAAAAAATTACTGATCTTTCCATCAATTAAAGGGGATATCGATGTTTGAGGTTTAAGTAAAAATGAGACTGTGCTCCTATGTGAAATAATCGGCATAAAAAGATCCGATGGGGGCTGCATATTGAGCAGACGATAGATATTCATCAAATGTTCACGAAAAAGTGCATCAAACTCTAAGCCAAATTCCGTGACATGATCATCGCCATACCACCAAAACCAGTCACTACATTGCGATGCGAGGAAGTGAAACTTAATCTTTTTGTCTACTGCATCCGATATCACGCCAGAGTAGTGATCTACGTCACGTCGTGTCTGGAAAATAAGTTCCCACGCACGGTTCTTTTCACTATGTCCTGACCAGGTGTCAAAATTGCCGTGTATCCAACTTCCCGGTGCAAGTTTCTCAAGTATTCCTGTATTTTTGAGTTTAGAGACTTCATCCATCGTCATTGTTTTACACCATGATGTTTCCGCAAAACGCTGATAAAGTGCAGTAAAAAAATCGTATGCATTATTCTCAAAAAACTCCCAGGCATTTTCGCCATCAAGAATGACAAAAAGTGTTGCATCCTCATTTTCTCTTGCTATGGGTTCCACCACTTGCATAAAATGCTTACTTGCATCATTACCTGATTTAAAACGGTAATTAAACCCTATAAGATCACTCAATCCATGGTCACGAAAACCTATAGTCATGCCATTGAACTTGTAAGGTTTATAGAGCTTTGAACGTGTCTGATCTTCAAGTGATTTAAATAAGATCGCTTCATCCGTTGCTATCCAGAAGAGCCCTCTCTCCTTGTAGATCTCAATACTTTCTTCATCCACTGCACCTTCTGCCGGCCAGAAACCTGTCGGTTTTACACCAAATGTCTCCTCATACAATGAGATCGAACGTTCAACCTGTTCGATTGCATCTTCTCTCAGAGACATCGGGTTATCAACAATAGTGGTATGTTTATTAGCACGTTTTGCATTTTGCATATCAAGAAGCAAAGGTAAAATAGGATGATTATACGGTGTAGTAGACAGTGAGATCACACCTTCTTTTTGCAAGCGTGCATAAAAAGGCAAGATCGTCTCTACAAAAGAGCACAAGGTTTTAAGCAATTGGGCTTTGTCTCTTTGAGTGAAACCTTTTTCTTTTTTAAACAACTCTTTTACAATAGTGTTTTCCTGACGCAAATAGTTACCGCACCATGCCAACATAAAAAGTATCTCAAAGTCGATGAGTTCTTCATCGTTAAAATGTTCTTGATGATACAGTCTATCAAAGTGTGCAATAGGTTTGATCATAGTCTCATACTGTGTTGACTTACAGGTCTTGATAAGCCACACTCTTGCTTCATCATCCAGTTTCGAAGGATGCATCTCCCATAATGATAGAAAATAATCATTTTGCAAGGGATCTTTATAAAGGTTCAATTGCTCGATCAAAGGCGATGTAATATTGAAAGTCGCCTTTAGACCTTTATATTGACTCAAAAGCCATGGCATTTCATAGTAATCTTTGATTGCATGAAGAAATACCCATGGCATACTCATCACTCCGTCACTCCCCCTATAATCGGGCTGGTGCATGTGCCAGAAGAAGCAGAGATTAAGTGATTGTTGGGACATTAGGATTTAGACCACTTCTCTATTTTCGCGGTATATGTCGCTAAAATTTTTTCACCTCTTTCATCATTTTCAGCTTGAATATACAAGTTAAGGTGATCACTGTACTGGTCAGGGATCATTAAGATCCAATCATATTCATCTAGCCATATTTTAACACCGTCAAGTGTTGATGACTTTTTACCCTTTGCATCTTCAAGGAACATACGCATCATCTTTCCCTTGAGTGCCTGTGTACACTCAACCTTCGTTGTTTTATAATAAAAGTTCGGTAATGACTCGATCATTTCCGAAAGTATGATATTATGATGTAACATCATTTCAAGGATCTTC
>JAPHUJ010000173.1 GCA_026193735.1 Sulfurovum sp. | reverse complement strand
CCCCACATCGTAATATGATGAATATAACGTACCACAGCAAGTCCACCTATCCATGCTTCAATGGTACGCATAGACTCATATAATAATCCACCCACACCCTGATGATACACATGGACATAGAGGATCAATCCAGTAACAGAAGCCACAACTACTAATACCATGATCATAAAATAAGTGATGAACTGTAGAGGTCCATAAAAACCTTTTTTACGTAATTCTCCGATAAAAAAGTAAGACTTTAACTGAATTATCCAAGATCTTAGACTAAATACATCTTTGAGTGAACGTAATTCACCCTCACTGTCTTTCCCAAAAAAGAAGAGATAGATTCGGAGTAATCCAGAAGATATAAGGATAAATCCTAAGATAAAGTGCCACATGGCCCACTTTCCAAAAAGAAGACTATCTGTTGACCCCTCAGAGGAAAGGAATGGATGTGCAATATAAAAACCCGTGATGATCAGTCCTGTAATGACTAGAGCTCGTATCCAGTGTAAAATTCTATTGCTACTGCTATAAACAAAATCGGGATGTTCTACAATATATTCTTCTGGTTTTCCCATGATCTATTCTCCTTATCATTCATTTTTATTAAAATAAATCTATTTTAACGCGCTAACAAGTTGCTCCACTGTTCATAGGATTTACTTTAAATTCACTAAGTTCAATGCCCTTCATATCCATAACATGTACCGAACATGACATACATGGATCAAAAGAATGGATGACCCTAAGTACTTCAAGTGGTTTCGTTGGATCTTCAAGTTTCAATCCTACCAACGATGCTTCATATGGTCCAACGGTACCGTTGGCATCCATTGGTCCTGCATTCCATGTTGTAGGTACTACTGCCTGATAATTCTCGATCAATCCATTTTTAATACGCACCCAGTGACTAAGTGTTCCACGAGGTACTTCTCCTATGAAACGTCCTGTATACTCTTGTGAAGGGTCTATTTCAAACTTAGTGTATGTACTGTCATCCGTTTTGATATTTTCTACCAATGAATTAAAAATAGTGATTGCATTATCGGAAATCAGTTTAGTTTGCAGCATTCGTGCTGCTGTACGACCCAATGTCGTGAACAGTGCACCCACTGGCAACCCTGTTCTTTTCAGAAAAGCACCGACTTCTGCCTGGACCTTTTTATTGCCTCTGGCATAGTTGACAAGCAAACATGACAAAGGACCTACTTCCATAGATTCATTGTCATAACGTGGTGCTTTTACCCAAGAGTATTTTTCAGTTTCATTGATGATCTTTGCTTCACCATTTACTGTATCTCCATCGATGAAACCGGTATATTCAGGTTCTGTTATTCCATCATAAGGCTGAAGCGGTTTATCTCCTTTATACCAAGCGTGAGTAACATCTTCTTCAATTTTCATATCGTCAATATCATATACTTTAGAAAGATCACCGTCTTTGATGTACCCGCTTTGGAAAAGATTTTCTGTACGATTGAGCAAAAATGCATCACCCGCAAGGAAGTTTTTCACACCTGCGCCACCAAGAACACTTTCTTCCGTACCGTATGCTTCTGCCGCCATAACGATATCTGCCTGATAGGCACGATCGATAAAATCTTTCACAATTTTATATTTTTCTTTCCACTGAGCTAAACGAGTAGGACTCAAAATATCGCGTACACAAGTAACACCACCCACCACAAGACTTTGTGGATGTGGCTGTTTGGCACCAAAAATAGCAAACATTTGCGCTGCAACACGTTGCACTTCAAGTGCCTTGAGATAGTGTGAAAGTGCAATTAGGTTTTGTTCCGGAGAGAATTTATAGGTTCCATTTCCCCAATATGCATTGGCAAACGGCCCTAATTGTCCTTTATCAACAAAACCTTTAACACGTTGCTGTACAGCTGTAAGTTCATCGGTCCCCGTTGCAATAGGCAGATCAGAATATTTAAAAGCGAGTTTAGATGCCTTTTCAGGATCCGCACTCAATGCCGATACCACATCCACCCAGTCGAGTCCGTGCAAATGATAAAAATGAACGACATGATCATGCATATAAAGAGATGCATTTAAGAGAGAACGTACCAACTTTGCGTTATAAGGTGCTTCTATACCTAATGCATTTTCTACAGCTTCGACTCCGGCTTTATAGTGTGAATAGGTACAAACACCACAAATACGTTGTGCCATGAGACCAGCATCACGAGGATCACGTCCTTTAAGAATGAGTTCTATCCCCCTCCATAAAGTCGATGAGGAATAGGCCTTTTGCACAACATTGTTTTCATCTACCTCTACTTCAATACGCAGATGTCCTTCAATTCTTGTTATCGGATCAATAACTACACGTCTATTGGCCATGATCTAGTCCTCCTTCTCATCATTTTTATTCATAAATATACTTGCAACGGCATGTGCCCCAATACCAACTAAAGTTGCCGTCAGAAGTGTTGCTCCGACCTTATCAACCGTAGCGTTGAGACCCATAACCAAATGCGACTGAATTGGTTTTTCCAATGGTCCCATGGTATCCCAGAAGTCCGGTTCACTACATCCCATACATCCATGTCCTGCCCCAATGGGCCAATTCACATGCTGATTAAACCGTTCTGTTGAACAATTGTTAAATGTATATGGTCCTTTACAGCCTTGTTTGTAGAGACACCAACCGTCTTTTGCTCCCTCATCACCGAAACTCTCTACAAATTCTCCTGCATCAAAATGTCCACGACGTTCACAAAGATCATGTATACGGTTACCATAAGCCCATTTTGGACGATGGTAACGGTCAAGTGCCGGCAGTGTACCAAAGAGTAAATAGTGCATGAGCGTCCCAACAATATTTGAAGCACTTGGAGGACAACCCGGTACATTGATCACTGGTTGAGGAACCACTTTATCTACACCTTTTGCTCCAGTAGGATTTGGTGCAGCTGCCTGGATACCTCCAAAAGCTGCACAAGTACCTATAGAAAAGATCGCTGCAGCACCTTTAGCCGCTTCTGTGACCACATCAAGTCCTGTTCTACCTTGCGCACCCAAGGTTAAGTATTGACCATTCATTGCAGTAGGTACACCACCTT